>DAHZZC010000299.1 GCA_027435495.1 Planctomycetales bacterium | reverse complement strand
ATCGCTGCTCGCCTTCGCTGCGACACCAATCGAGGACTTTCCCGCCGGACCGGCCGACCCGAGGCCCGCGGTCCGGATCTACCGATACCGACGCCCCGCCTCGTGGGAAGGATTCACCCGTTGAATTACGGAACCCTCTGGCAACGCTGGGAGCGCGGGGTCCGCTGGACCTGGATCGACCGTCGATATCGCGACGCCCTCCCGACGGACCTCGAATCGGTCGTGATGAACCTGGAGACACCCGACCGCTTGCACGTCAAGCAGGGCCGGTCGACCGCAAGGGTCCGGTTCGACGCGGGGCGAGGTTCGGAAGGTGGACGCGGGGTTTCCGTCTACCTCAAACGGCACCATCGGCTCCCTCGGATCGCCGGAATGGCCGCGACGATTCACCCGACCGGCCGACATTCACCCGCCGCCGAGGAATGGGCTCACCTGGAACGGGCCCGCACCCTCGGGATCGAGGTGCCCGAGGTCGTTGCCGCGGGCGAGCAGATCGGTCCAAGGGGTGAGTTGACGAGCTTCCTCATGGTTGCCGAGCTGACCGGCTGCGAGGCGCTTCACGAGGCCATCCCCGCGCTCCGATCCCGGATGGAGCCTCGCGCCTTCGCGGACGTCAAGCGGCGGATCATCGACAAGATGGCCGGGATCGCCGCGATCCTCCACGGTGCAAGACTCTTCCACAAGGATCTTTATCTCTGCCACTTTTTCCTGGATCGCGAGCGGCTCCTCCGCGACTCGCGCGACCTTCGACTGGTCCTCATCGACCTGCACCGATTGACCTCGGCGCGGGTCTGGCCGGCCTGGCTCCGGTGGAAGGACCTCGGTCAGTTGTTATTCTCAACCTTCGACGTTGAGGGGATCGATGACCGCGATCGGCTCCGATTCTGGCGGTTGTATCGTCGGCAATGCCGATTGTGGTGGCCGGAGGGGCAGGGTCGGATCGCCAGACTCCGGGCCTCGCGATACCGGGCGCACAACCGGATCCCGCGATGAAAAGCGAGAGGCCGATTGGCTCCAGCCCAACGGTCGGCGGACGCGATATTTCGAGGATGACAGGATCGTCGAAAGAAGAGAAGGACGGAGCCAATGGACCTCGCCCTGAACTATCAGCGGGTCGACCCGAGCCGAGGGGGCGCCGAGACCTATGTCGTCGACCTGTGTCGGGCGCTTCTCCGGCGCGGTCATCGCGTGGTTCTCTACGCCGCATCCTGGGCCGAGCGCTGCCTGCCGCGCGAGGTTGAGGCCGTGCGCGTCGAGCCTCGGGGATGGGGCCGGCTCGATCGGATCTGGAGCTTCGCCGAGCGTTCCGAGCAAGCGATCGCCCGGGGCGGACACGAAGCCTCGGTCGGCTTCATCAACACCTGGGGCCACGACGTCCTGATCCCCCAGGGCGGCGTGCAACTGGGAAGTCTACGGGCGAATTCCGCACGGTTTGTCTCGCCGATCGGAAAGAAGACTTACTTGCTCTCAAAGCAGGCGAACCCCAAGCACTGGCTCTATCGGGCAATCGAGCGGAAACAATTCGACCCCGCGCGCCGAGCTCGTTACATTGCCGTCAGCCGAATGGTTCGCGGCCACATCGAGGAATTCCACGGAGTTCCCGGCCATCGGATCGACGTCGTGCCCAACTCGATTGATGTCGGCCGCCTGGAGGTCGCCAATCCCTCGGACATGAAGGAACAGGTCCGCGCGAAGCTTGGTCTCCCGGCCGATGACCTCGTCGGCCTTTTTGTCGGGCACAACTTCGCCCTGAAGGGACTGGATCCGCTGATCCAGGCGATGGGAGTTCGCCGACGACGCGAGCCCTCGTCGCGGCGGATGCGTTTGCTCGTCTGCGGCGGAGGCAAGATCGCGCCTTACGCCCGGATGGTCAATCGACTTGGGCTCGGGGACGATGTCCAATTGCTGGGCTTCTATCCGGACGTCCGCGAGGTCTACCGGGCGGCTGACTTCTTCGTTCAGCCCACGTTCTACGACCCCTGCTCGCTGGTCGTGATGGAGGCGCTGGCCTGCGGCCTGCCTGTCATCACCACCGCGCAGAACGGCGCCAGCGAACTGATCGAGCCGGGCCGCGAGGGATTTGTCCTTCGCTCTCCGAGGGCCGAGGACGAGTTGATCGCCGCGCTCGACGCGATGACCGACGACAATCGAAGGCGGTCGATGTCGGAAGCGGCGCGAGGGCTCGGGCGCGAGCAGACGTTCGATCGGCACGTCGAGCGACTGCTGGCCGTCTTCGAGGAGGTCGCTCAGTCTAAGACCGGCACGAACCGTGTCCCCTCGCGAGGAATTCGCCCGGCCCGGGCGGTGGTGTCGTAGGTCGGAATCCTGTCGGGATCGGGAGGAATTCAAATGCAGGCCGTACTGCTGGCCGGCGGGAAAGGGACGCGGCTCCGTCCGTATACCTACGTCCTGCCCAAGCCCCTGATGCCGCTGGGTGTCGAGGAGCCGATGCCGATCATCGAACTGGTCCTGCGCCAGCTTTCTCGGTTCGGTTTCGGCGACGTGACCATCATCACCGGATACCTGGGCGAGCTGATCGAGGCCCTCTGCGGCGACGGGGGCCGGTTCGATACCCGGATTCGATACGAGCGCGAGACGATCCCGCTCGGGACCGCCGGCGGGCTGAGACTCCTCGAACGGCCGAGCGAGCCCGTGCTGGTGATCAACGGCGATATCCTCACCACTCTCGATTTCGGCGAGATGTACGATTTTCACTGCCAACGCAGCGCCGCCGCGACGATCGCCTCGTATCCACGCGAGGTGAAAATCGATTTCGGCGTCCTGATCTTCGGGGAAGACCCGCACGTCCTGAAGGGGTACCACGAGAAGCCTGAGTACTCCGTTCAGGTAAGCATGGGCGTCTATATCCTCGATCCAGTCGCCTGGGATTACCTCGAGCCCGGACGCTCGCTCGGTATGCCCGACCTGCTCGAAGCCATGCGTGGCGACGGCCACGATGTTCATTGCTTCCGAGAACCCTGCTACTGGCTCGACATCGGACGCCCCGACGACTATGAACTGGCGAACGAGGTCTTCGAATCGCGACGGTCGCAGTTCCTGAGTCAGCGACCGGCCGAGACACTCCGGTTCGGACGGGACCAGTAATCCTATGTCAAATTCCCCCGCGATTGTCGGCACGATCGCCGTCCTCGCCGGCTACCTGATAGGGGCCGTTCCTTTCGGGTATCTGGTGGCGCGCGTTTTCAAAGGGATCGACATCCGAACATCCGGCTCCGGCAATATCGGCGCCAC
>DAHZZC010000298.1 GCA_027435495.1 Planctomycetales bacterium | reverse complement strand
GGCCGGCGTGCTCGAGAGCACGATGTCGACTCCCGCAAAGGCCTCGGGCGTGAGCGGACGGATCGGATGCGACTCGCCCCGGAAGGTGATCGACTTGCCGGCGCTTCGTTCGGAGGCGAGGAAACGGATCGATGCGAGCGGGAAATCGCGCTCCTCCAGCAGGGCGATCATCCGCTCTCCAACAGCCCCACTGGCCCCCACCACGGCGACATGCTTCACGACCCGGCTCTCCAGTACGATCCTCGTCATGATCCCGATTTCACAACTTCGAGTGTACCGCATCGATGGCGATCCGAGAATCCCCGGTCCGAAGGTGTTGACCTTGAATTCGCGTCGCGGGGCGGCCTTGCCATAGACTAGTATGGTGCGAAGGGGCGAAGAGCAGACCGTCGGCATCGCGGGCCAGGAGTTGGAGCCTTGAAAGTTCTCGTGGTAGGCAAGGGAGGGCGAGAGCACGCCCTCTGCTGGAAGCTCAAGCAATCGCCCCGGGTCACGGCCGTCTTCTGCGCGCCGGGGAACGCCGGAACGGCGCTCGACGTGCAGAACATCGCCATCGAGCCGGGCGACACGCGCGGACTGGTTCAGTTCGCCCGCAAGGAAGGAATCGGTCTGACCGTGGTCGGCCCCGAGGAGCCGCTCAACCGAGGGATCGTCGATCTCTTCCAGCGCGAGGGGCTGAAGGTCTTCGGCCCGCGCAAGGAGGCCGCTGAACTGGAAGGGAGCAAGGTCTTCGCGAAGGACCTGATGCGGCAGGCCGGCATTCCAACGGCCGACTACCGCGTCTTCCGCTCCGCTCCCGACGCCGAGCACTATGCCCTCTCGCGTGAGGTCGCCCTGACGATTCGGTCGCGAGGCCGCTCAACGATCCGGCACACCCTGCACTGTCGGACCGCCAGCGAGGCGATCGAGGCCATCGATCGGATCATGGACCCGCGCGAGATGCTCAGCCCGGGCGTGCAGGTGGAGATCGAGGAACGCGGTCAGCGTCGGGTCTTTTCATCGACCGCCGAGGCGCGCGACTTCGTGCTCGGCCGACCCGTCAGCCTGGTCCTCAAGGCTGACGGGCTCGCCGCCGGCAAGGGTGTCTTCGTCTGCGACAACCTCCGAGAGGCGCTGGAAGCCATCGACCAGATCATGGTTCGCCGGATCTTCGGCCAGGCCGGCGATCGACTTCTCATCGAGGAGCGGCTCGACGGCCGGGAGATCAGCGTTCTGGCGATTACCGACGGCCGGACCATCATCCCGCTCGAATCGTCGCAGGACTACAAGCGTGCCTTCGACCACGACGAAGGACCGAATACCGGCGGCATGGGTGCCTTCTCACCGACCCCGATGATGACGCCCGACCTGATGGAGCAGGTCGAGCGTGAGGTGCTCGTTCCGGCGATCCACGCGTTGAAACGAGCGCGCCGGCCGTTCCGCGGGGTCCTGTACGCCGGGCTGATGCTCACCAACCAGGGACCGAAGGTCCTGGAATTCAACGTCCGCTTCGGCGATCCCGAGACCCAGGTCCTGATGATGCGGCTGAAGTCGGACCTGGTCGACCTGCTGGAAGCCACGGCCGACGAGCAGCTTGATCGGGTCGCGATCGAGTGGGATCCTCGGCCTTCCGTCACCGTGGTCATCGCAGCCGAGGGCTATCCCGGCCACTACGAGCGCGAGCGCCCGATCCTGAACCTTGAGGCTGTCGAGAAGCTTCCCGACACCAAGGTTTTTCACGCCGGAACCACGCTCCGTGCCGAGGCGGGCCCGGGGCGAGACGCCCGGATCGTGACCGACGGCGGCCGGGTGCTCAACGTCACCGCGATCGGAGATACAATCGAGCAGGCCCAGGCCCGCGCCTACGAGGCCGCCCGGATGATCCGGTTCCCAGGGGCCTGGTATCGCCGCGATATTGCCGGCCGGACCTCGCGATCGGAAGGCGGCTGAACCTCAAAATCGCCGGGGCCCAGTTTGCCTTGAAAGGCCACTGAGCCCCTGCGATTTTTCGTTTGATGGAACGTGATCAGGCTTTCTTGCCCGTCGCCGCGCGCTGGGCGTGGCGAAGGACCGCCGTGTTGGCCGGAATATGGTCCACCTTGAACATGCCCGTGAGCGCCGTTTGACCCTTGGTATAGACCGTGGGTGCCACATAGGGCTGATACGGGACGCTCGGCGGGATGACCGGACCCTTCTTGATGTGGACGGTTCGGGCGAAGAACGCCGCGTTGGTCGGGGCGCCGGGTGCGAGCAGCAGGCTCCCCGAGTTGTTCACCGTTCCCTCGAACTTCAGGTTGATCTGCCCACGGGGCAGGTAGAGGTTCGACGGCGCACCGAACGGGAAGTTGGGGTTGTTCTTGTTGACGAACGTGCCGCTCGTGTCCACGTACGAGGTTGCCAGCCCGGAGGGGTTGGGATCGACCGAGGCCGAGATGATCGAGTTGACGATGTTGCCGGCGATCCGGCCGTTGATGAGGCCGCCATTCATCGCGAAGGGCTCGAGCTGGTTCGACTGGATACCAAGCCTGTGGTTGCTGATCGTCGCTGGCGGGTCGCCGTAGAACGCGCCCGTCCCGCTACCGAAGATGCTGGTCGCCGGCGAAGCAGAATCCTCGAAGAGTCCCTGGCCGTAGCCAGCCTGAATATTCGAATTCTCGACATTGCCACCAATCTGGAGGTTCTGGATCACCCGCGTCGAGGTCACTTCCGAGTTGGTCATGTCCCGGTTGATCTTGAGGTTCTGGATGGTCAGTGTGTTAATCCGGGCGTTGTCCATCCCCAGGCCGAACTGGACGTTTCTCGAGCCGGATGGAGCGATCAGCAGAACGTTATTTGTCTCACCGCCGATGAAGTAGTTGCTGATCTTGGCGTCGAGGGCGCCCTCCACGGGAGTCGAGGTAATCGGATACTCATCGACCAGGGTGGTGAAGTTGGTCGCGTTGCCGCCGACCCGAACGTCTCCGATCTGCCCGGTGCCGCCAGAGCTTCCCTGGGCGATCAGAAACGTACCGCCGGGCGAGAGAGTGCCTGTGGGGGTCTGGGCCGCGAACTGAGTGGGGACCAGGCCGCTGCCCGTCGCACCGTTGATGGTGTTGGCCTGGAACAGGTTCAGCCGGCCGCTGACCAGGAACGTCGCCATGTCCTGGAAGGCCGGCGCGCCCGCGGTTGTGTTGGCCTGGGCCGTCGTGGTGACGCTGTTGACGATCACGCTCGTTCCGATAATGATCGGCAGCCCGAGGTTGATCACAAACTCGTTGCTCTTGCCGCTCTGGTTGAGCGGCGTCCCGCCGGTTGGCGTGTACGTCGCATCGACGCCGCCGAACCGAAGGTTGATCACGCCGCCGGGGATGTTGATATAGCCGGCAAGCTGGGCCGTGCTGTGCACCGGCGAGGTCGTCGCGGG
The DNA here is from genome assembly GCA_027435495.1 of Planctomycetales bacterium. Taxonomy (GTDB): domain Bacteria; phylum Planctomycetota; class Planctomycetia; order Isosphaerales; family Isosphaeraceae; genus JAKAUH01. The sequence continues at coordinate 1,674 of DAHZZC010000298.1, read as the reverse complement.
CAACGTCGTGCTGGTATGGGCCATGTAGAAGTTGGGCATGTCGATGGCGGCGATGCCGAGCTGCTGCTGCCGGAAGTTATTGACCTGGCCCTGGTCGATCCTTCCCTGCGAGCCGCTGGGCGTGACGAGCAGGTTCTGAAAATAGACGTTAGAATCGCCGTTGGGCGCGGGGGTGACCGTCCCGACCAGACGCGTCTCGGAGGTGACCGATCCGCCGACCGTGATGGTATTAATGAGGTCGGGAGTATTGGCCGTCGCCTTCGAAAAGGCATTTCCAGCGGCGTCGACCACGTTGAGAGTCCCCGGCCCGTACAGCTTGAGCGTCCAGTGCGCCCCGCTGGGGTCGGTCCCACTAACCTGAGCGGTGGGGTGACCCGTGACCGGGGCCAGCGGCAGGACCGTCGACTGGGTCGTCAGGAGTTGCCGCGCCTCGAGGCCCTCCGCCCGCGGCCGAAGCCGAACGGTCCGTAATGGCGTTGGGTTCCGCTTCGACATGGATCAGACACCCCTTTTCCTCGGGTCGTTGGTCAATGCTCGGTGGCCCGCCCCGAGATCGACCGCCCTCACCTGCCCAGGCCGCCACGGTCCGTAAACCAGGCGGCCCGCGCGGGCACGAGCGCCACTGAATTCTGCCTCCTCGATAGGAATCGGCAGCATGTTCGGAAGTCTTGAGAGATTCGTTAGAATTGTTGCAGCCCCGATAATCCGCACCTTCCAAATCCACCGGCCGAGGTTGACAGGAGAACTTCAGCAAGCTGGGCGAGAAGCTTGCTGGCGGAATGGGAAGTGTAGGCACCTTGACCCCGGCGTCCGGGGTGTCGGGCCGAGGGGAGAGGGACCTGCGAGGAAGTCCCGATCATGAGTCGATCGTCGAGCAGTCGAAGGCGTCCGTCGGTGCATATCACCCTGGATCGGGCCTCGCGATTCCATCGGCTGGTGAGTCTGCTCGCGGAAAAGCCGCGGTCGCGTCCCGAACTCCTGGCCGAACTGGGAATCGGACTTCGGACCTTTTACCGGGAGCTGGAATTCCTCAGGCGATGCGGCGTGAAGGTCCGGCACGAGCAGAAGCTCTACCATCTGATGGCGACCGCCGAGGAGGCCGAGGGCCGGCTACCGTTCCCGGATCCTCAGTTGAGCTTCGCGGAGATGGCTGAACTGGCCCGGTGTGAATGCGCGGCGGGTCGAAGGATGGCCGAATTGCTGGCAAGCGTGGTCCAACCCGCCGGGACCTCCCGGAAGACTGGTAAATCCGGGAGCCGGCCGAAATCCCGGAAGTCGGTCCGAGGCGCCGGCGGGGCAGGAACCGCCTGACTTTGAGCCAGGAATTTGGTCGTCGCAGGACAGGAACCGCGAGCGAGCCGTTTCCGCGACGAATCCTCGCCAGGAGAGGGCGAGGCGTTTCCGATGCCGAAGGTCCCAGACGGTCAGACCTTGTAGACCTTCAAAACCTCATCGCCGTAGTGATTAATCACCTTCACGGCGATCTTCCCCGAGGCGGGCGGGTCGAACGGGTAGCTCTTCGGGCTGTAGAGGCTCGACCATTGGGCCTCATCGATCTCGGCCCGAAGCGCCCGCTTGAGCTTGCCGTAAGGGTCGTCGGCCCCGAGGAAGTAGGCGTGACGGACGAAGAAGCATTCGCCGTTGTAATCCGTGTCGATGAACCAGCAGGCGATG
>DAHZZC010000297.1 GCA_027435495.1 Planctomycetales bacterium | reverse complement strand
ACGCAGGGGGATTACCTTCTGAACAACGATATCGGATTTCAGGGGATTCTTCGATATCGCGTGAAGGAGGATGGCTCAGGCTTCTCGGGAACCCCTGTTGAGCCCTTGCTGCGGTCGTCCGACCCGAACTTCCGGCCGGTCGCGGTCCAGTTCGGTCCGGACGGGGCTCTTTACGTGGTGGACTGGTTCAACCCGCTGATCGGCCACATGCAGCACTCGCTTCGAGATCCGAACCGCGATCACACGCACGGCCGAATCTGGCGAATCACGTATCCGTCGAGGCCCCTCCTGTCACGGCCGAAGATTGCTGGTGCCAGTGTTCCCGAACTGCTTGACCTTCTGAAATCCTATGAGGACCGGACGCGATACTGGGCCCGTCGCGAGTTGCGAGACCGCCCCGAGAAGGAGGTCCTGGCCGCGCTGGAGAAGTGGGTCGTCGGGTTGGAGACGACTCATTCGGATTACTGGCATCACGTCCTGGAAGCCCTCTGGCTGCACCAGAGCCTCGATCAAGTGGACGTCGCTCTGCTCAACAAGGTGCTGACGTGCCCCGAGCCGCATGCCCGGGCGGCGGCGACCCGGGTTCTCTGCTACTGGCGTGACCGCGTTCCAGGGCCACTGGAACTCCTGCGGAAGCAGGTGGCCGACCCGCACCCGAGGGTCCGCCTGGAGGCCGTTCGCGCTCTGAGCTTCTTCGACGGCGCCGACGTACCGAAGGCTCAGGAGATCGCGCTGGAGTCTCTGGTCCAGCCACAGGATTACTATCTCGAATACACGCTGAACGAGACCACGAAGACCCTGGACCAGCGCGCCAAGGAAAGTCCTCGCCCATGATTCGAATGAAGAAGCTCACGCCGATGTCGGCCGTTTCCCGGATATTCTTGCTGTTGGCGCTCGTCGGGGCGTTGATGGGCCCACCTCGCCTGCACGGCCAGGAGCCCTCCACCGACAGCCCGATGGTCAAACTGCTGAAGAGCGGTCGGCTCCCCGCCGATCGGCAGGGAACGGTGATCGAGATGATCGGTCGGCGCGGGACCGTGGCTGACCTCGATTACATTGAGAGCCGGGCGCTTGACCCGTCTGCGCCGGTTCAGACGCGAGCGCGTGCCCTCGACGCGATGGCCGAGGCTGCGACAACCAGAGGCGTGGTTCCCTCGAAGGATCGGGACCGGCTGGCCGAGTTGCTGACGGCTCCGGCGACCCCTGAATCCACAATTTTGCTGGATCCGGCGATCCGTCTGGCCGGGGCCTGGCGGCTCCGGTCGGCCAGCGACAGGCTCCGCGCGATCGCGTCAACGCCCCAGCTCGGCGAGGTGACTCGGGACGCGGCCATCGAGGCCCTCGCCCAGATTGGAGGGACGGAGGGCCGCAAGGCGATCAACGCACTGAGTGGGCGCAGGTCGCCCATTCCGATCCGGATCGCCGCGATTGCCGCATTGACCCGTCTCGACCCCGAGGCCGCTGCGAGCGCTGCGGTCTCTCTCCTGCCGGAGGCCGTCGAGGCGCATGCCGAGGTCATCCCGATGATCGAGGCGTTTGTGACACGTCGAGGTGGCGGAGCCTTGCTCGCGAAGGCGATCGAGCGACGGCCTCCGACCACCGACGCCGCTCGTCTGGCCCTCCGTGCTGCCTATTCGCTCAGCCAGACCGACCCGACCCTGATCGAGGCGCTGGGTAAGGTGGCGGGGATCGCCACCGAGGTCCGGGCGCCCAGTCCGGCCGAGCTCGCCGCGCTTGTCTCCGAGGTCGCTGCCAAGGGCAACCCCGCCCGCGGCGAGGCTGTCTTCCGTCGGAAGGATCTCAACTGCTTCACCTGTCACGCAATTGCCCACGCTGGCGGCGAGATCGGACCCGATCTTAGCGCCGTTGGGCAGACTTCACCCGTCGATTACCTGATCCACTCGGTCCTGCTCCCCGACCAGGCGATCAAGGAGCAGTACCATACCATGGTCGTCCTTACGTCCGATGGCCAGGTGTACCAGGGAGTCCTCGTCGACAAGGACGATCGGCGGGTCATTCTGAGGGAATCAACGGGTGCCCTTCGGACCATTCCGGTTGATGCGATCGAGGATCAGAAACCGGGCGGATCACTGATGCCGAAGGGGCTGGTTAATTTGATGACTCACGGCGAGTTCGTCGACCTGATCCGGTTCCTCTCCGAGCTGGGCAAGCCGGGTCCCTACGCGATTCGGACCGTGCCGACCATCCAGCGATGGCAGGTTCTCACGTCGGCCCCGGCCGATCTGGCAGGCGAGGTGCCCCGGAGCGAAGTCCTTCGCGAGCAGGTTCTCCGCGCCGGTCCCGATCGCTGGGCAACGGTTTATGCCCGCGTCTCGGGTGCCCTGCCATTGAACGAGGCTACGGCCCTCTCCGGCGGGAGCAAGGTTCTGTATCTGCGAGGCGAGATCGACGTCACCGTCGCCGGTGAGGTTCAGGTCCGACCACAATTTCCGGATGGAATTCGATTCTGGGTCGATGACGTCGACGCTCCGCTCGGGACCGCCGAATTCACAACGATCGTTCCTGTCGGTCGTCATCCGATTGTTGTTCGGGTCGATACCTCGTCCCGCAAGGAGGATTTCCTCCGGATCGAGATCGTCAAGCCCGAGGGATCGAAGGCCGAGTTTACGGTCGTCGGGGGTCGTTGATCGAGGGATGGACGTCGCGATCGGGGATAACTGGGGAGGACTCGCCCGATGGCGCGACCGAGGAAAAAACCAGGTGCCCTGGCCCCGACCTCGGGCCGGCGCGCTCCCCCGAAGCTCATCAGCCCGTCCCGGATCGCTCGTTACTTCTTCCACGAATGCCGCCGATACCTCCGCTACTCCGGAACACCGAAGGAGCTCTGGGAGTCCGAGGGGATCCCGGAGCCTCCATTTGACCATAGCCCGGTCACGCAGGCGATTCTCGAAGGCGGCTACACCTGGGAAGAGGCGGTCGTCCGCGATCGCCTCGGCGGGCGGGTTGCGATCGCCGACTCAGCGCCCGGAGGCCGGCTCCGCGACCGCGTCTTCGGCGCTGAGGAGACGCGTGACGGGCTCGCCGACCTTCGGCCCGGGCGGGCAATCTATCAGCCGACGCTGATAACACCTCCGGGTTTCTACACGAGGTATGGCCTCGATCCGGCGATCGTGCAGATGAGCGAATGCCGGCCCGACCTGATCGCCTGCGACGAGGAACCTGATGGCCTCGTCTACCGGGTGGTCGACGTCAAGGCGAGCCCGGGCCTGAAGCTCTCGCACCGGATTCAGGCGGCCCTTTACACGCTGATCTTGCAGCATGCGATGGCCGACTGGTGCCGCGGCGATGTCCGAGTTGACGACTGGGCCGGGATCTGGCTGGCCGGGGGCGACGCGCCCGAGCGGTTCGATACCCGATCGATCCGCCCGCCGCTGGAGGACTTCCTGGAGCGCGAGGTCCAGCCGCTGCTCTCTGCTCCGGCTGACCACGCGGAGTGGCACGTTTACCATCGATGCGAGTGGTGCCCGTACTTCGCCCACTGTCGGGACGAGATGGCTCGGACCGACTCGGTCTCGCGATTACCCTATCTCTCCGGTCACGCCCGACGATTCCTCGCCGCGCAGGAGCCGCCTGTCCGGTCGCTGGCCGACCTTGAGGGACTGCTCGACGACCCTGAACGTCGGGAGGCCGTCGACGACTGCGCTTCTCTTCGAGGCCGGGGTGAACGGCTCAGGCTTCAGGTTCAGGCGCTCCGGTCGGGGGAGCCGATTGTCCACGAGGGAGCCTCGATCGACCTGCCCCGCGGCGAGCACGTCCGGCTCGTTCTGACGATTCAGTCGGAGCCGGTCTCCGGACGAGTCTACGCCTTCGGCATCCGGGCGCAGGGACTTCGTGACGTTCTCGGCGAGAACCCCGAGCCGCTCGTCGACGTCGCGAGATCACCTGCCCCTGAATGCTCTGACGACCTGGAACGCCGGTTCGTCCGGGCGCTTTTCGGGCTCCTGAAACCGGTCCACGATTACAACGAGCGCCAGTCGGAATGGCGAGCGCAGAAGTCGCTTCAGGCGTACACGTTTGATACTTACGAGCGCGATCAGATCACCGATGTTCTGCTGCGTCGGGTCGAGGATTCGGAGGTCGCCGAGGAGGCCCTTCAGGTCTTCTTTCACTTCCAGCGTCCCGAGCTGATCCGGGCCCGCAACCAGCCGGCGCTCGAGGTGGTCTTCCCGGTGGTGGTTCTGGTCGAGGTTCTGCGCGACCGGATCGCGATGCCGATCGACGTGAGCTACCGGTTCGCCGAGGCGGTCCGGGTGCTCCGGCCCTTGCAGTCGCCGTTCGCCTACATCGAGAACGATTTCTTCGCGTTCCCACTCTCAAACCAGTTGCGCTCCGACGCGATCTTCGCGGTCTGGCACCAGGGCAAATCGGAATACGTCGATCGGATCGCCCGCGAGATCCGCAATCGGCTATCCGCGACGAATGGCCTGATCAACGGCCTGCGCGAGCGGATGGAAGCCGCGGGCCGGGCCCCGATCGCCTGGCCTCCGAAGTTCCGGCTGTCCTCAGCCTTCGACCACCGTAACCCAACGCTCTCCCGGCTTGCCTTTGTGGCGAGGCACGAGTCGGTCGTCAGCTATCTGAAGGCTCGTCGGGCGCGGATGGCCCCGCTCGCCGAGCGGATCCGTGCGGGCGAAACGCTTCGCCTGACCTATCTGGGCGGCGATCGGTTCCGCCTCGATCCCTCGCAGCAAGACTTTCTGCCTGAGCCCGACCGATTTCCCGATCGCCTTCTCACAGAGGACGCGCCCGACGGACATCTTGCCCGCCTCTCCTACGACGATTACGCGAGGAAGGCCGAGTTGTATCCGCCGGCAAACCTTCCGATGTCGCTCGCTTCGGTCGAGGACGTCGAGACGCCCGACGATGCCCCCGGCGCCTTGATCCGACTCTCGCTGAAGCCCGGCCCGAAGTTCGAGGGGCCCGTCCCAGGCCGGGCGTACCTCCTCGACCAGCGGTTCACCGACTTCCACGTCGACCGGGTGATGGCCCATCTTGACGACCTCGACCGTCGGGCGAATTCGGCGTTTGTCGATCTGATCGAACGCCCGGACGAACTCGCCCGCTCCCTCGACGCCGATCCGAAGATCCGCCGGAAAGCCCTTGAGCTGGCGCGTCGGCACGGAATGACACCGAGCCAGCTCTCGGCATTCGAGGGGATTCTCGACCGGGCGATGCGGCTGATCTGGGGCCCTCCCGGGACCGGGAAGACGCACTTCCTGGCGCTCGCAATCCTCTGCCTGTCCGAGGCCCATCGCGCGGCCGGTCGGCCGTTCCGCACCCTTCTGACCGCCTTTACCCACGCCGCGATCGACAACGCCCTCCGCAAGGCGGCCGAGCTTCAGGCGCGACTAGAAATTGTCCGGGGTGACTTCCCGGTCGCGAAGCTCGACGACGCGAAGCTCCCCGGCATGGAAAAAGTCGGCACGATTCCCGCCAGGTCGGGCCGGACAGGCTGGTGCTGGAACGACGACGAGCCGATCCAGCTCCTCGGTGGAACCGTCTGGGCGATTCGGAAAGGGCAGGGGGCCGATCGGGCCGACCTGGTCGTGGTCGATGAGGGCTCTCAGTTGCGCGTTCCCGAGGCGTCGATCGTCCTGGGCGGCCTGCGTACCGGCGCCCGGCTGTTGATCGCCGGCGACGACCGCCAGCTTCCACCGATCGTCCAGGCGCGTTACCCCGACCCCGAGCCCGACGCCCCGGTCCTGCATCGCTCGCTCTTCGAGTGTCTCAAGGCCCAGGACCCCGACCGCCGTTATACCTCGACTCTTCTGGAAAACTGGCGGATGAGCCGGACTCTTTGCGACTACCCGGCCGCCCAGATCTACACGCCCGACTATCAGAGTGCCACCGCCGAGATCGCCAGGCGTCGCCTTCCAATGGCGGAACCAGCCGGTGCCTCAGGGCCCGACGCCATCGCCGACGCTCTGGTCGATCCCGATTACCCGATGGTGATTGGCGTCCTGGATGGCATCCGCGCCTCGGCCGAGAACCGGGCCGAGGCCCAGCTCGTCGCCAGGGCCGTGCTCCGGCTCCGCGACCGACTTCAGCCGGGACCGAGGCGTCGTTATCCCCATTCACTCGAGGGCGACCAGGCGTTCTGGAAGGACGGCGTGTTCATCGTGAGCCCGCACCACGTCCAGATTGCCGCCATCCGACGGGCGCTCGCCGAGGCCCGCGACTGGCAGGGCCGGCCCGCCGTCGACACCGTCGATCGCATCCAGGGCCAGGAGTGCGAGGCGGTCATCGTCAGCTACGGCGTCTCCGACGTCGAGGCTGCCATTAATGAGAAAGAGTTTATCTACAGCCTCAACCGGCTCAACGTCTCGATCACCCGGGCCCGATCGAAGGCGATCGTCTTCCTCCCTCGCCCTCTGATCGAACCGCCGTTGCAGGTCTACGAGGACGACGAACTCAGCGAGGGCGTGGCCTTCATGCAGGGCCTCGTTCGGTTCGCCGAGCACCGCGGCCAGGTTCTTCGCTTCCCCCAGCCCGGGGCAGGCGAACTTTCGATTTATCGGGTCTCCGCTCGGTGATCTCGTCGGGGACGAGCCGCCCGCTCGCCCGGCCCGACGCCTCTTGCGAGAAGGTCGTCTGGGCCGGGCGCGCGAGCACAGAGCTGGTGCCGATCACTCGTCTTCCAGGCCCTCGTCAATCTGGGTGGTATCGGTCAGCAGGGCGAAGCCCTGGAAGGTCGCCGAGAACGTCTGCGCCGAGATGTTCGACGCGGTGAGGCCAACCTTCACCTTGGGCGGGTAATCAACGGCGAACTCACGGAAGGTCACCATCGAGCCGGTCCCGGCCGGCGAGAACATGCAGCGGACCCGCCCCTTGCGCCGGACCATCACCAGCTCGGTGTCGCCCTCGGGGATGTCGAGGTAAATCGGCTGAATCTTGGGCTTGCCGTCCTTGATGATCTCCAGAAGCAGGCGATGGACCGGCGTCAGCCGGGCCGTGAAGATGCTGGCGGCTCGTTCGAGCCGGAGGAAGTTGTTCTTGTCCTGGTAAAGGACCAGGCCGGCGCTCTGGAAGGTGAACGGGAGGCCGCGGGCCGCCCGGTCCTTCGGGAGCGTGGAACCGGGGTTGATCTCACCGGTGACCGAGACGTGCGCCACGAAGTCGCCGTCGACGTCGGCGAGGGTCATCGGCGCGTTGTGGTATGGCGTGCCCCGCGGCGACTTGTAGTCGGGTGAGAGCGTGTGGAGCTTGCCCGGCAGGTCGATCCGAACCTTCAGCGAACGATCGTCGCGGTCGAGCCGGCAGTCGGTCGACGGGTCGATCAGCGACCCGAGCTGGCTGATGCTCTTGGCCATCACCTGCTTGAGAATCTTCCGGAGCGAGCCATTCTCTCGGATCGGGCCGGGGTGGTCCGGGAGATAGACCTCCTTCGGCCGGGAATAGACGATCCGTCCACGCATGTCGCGGTGGGCGGCCTGGATCCAGACCTTGCGACCCTCCTGACCGGCGCCTGTGATGGCGACCTCGATCCGGCCGGCGGCCGAGGGGTCGCGAACGCTCTTTTGCAGTTCAACGGGCGTTGATCCAGGTAGAGGCGGCCAGGAACCATCGCTATTCGGGCTCAGCTTGCCGACCCTGGCCAGCGGGACAGCCCGGACCTCGACCGCCGAGACCTGGAGCTTCGGATCGACCAGGTTCGCCTTCACGAGCAGGCTCGCCTTACCGCCCGCCATCCGTTCCAGGGTCAGAGCCAGACCGCCGACGCGTCCGGCCAGCTCACGGCGGACCTGGTCCGCCGGGACGATCAGGCCGATGGTGTCGGCAAACGAGGCGCTAGCAACGGCGACGCCAAGGAGCTTGCCCGTCTTCTCGTCGACGATCGGACCGCCGCTGTTTCCCGGCTGGATCGAGCCGTCGACCTGAAGGAGCAGCACCTGGCCGTACTCATCGCGGCGGAACGAGGAGATCCGCCCACCCGTGACCACGACGGAAGGTTTCCCCTCCTCGCTGGAGATCTTGGCATCAATTCGAGGGAATCCGGCCCCCAGGTAGGTCATGCCCTCGGTTGGGCGGACGATCTGGGTGGGGTCGATCGGCCTTGGCGGGTTCTTCACGCCCTGGACCGTGAGGAAGGCGAGGTCGGTATTAAAGCCGCCGGAGAGGTCGGCCGCGATCAGCCGGGCCGTGACCGCCTGCTCCTTCTGCGGACCCTCGCCGCTCCGGAAGACCGCCTCGAGCTCCGGCTTCGCTCCCTTACTGAGCAGGCTGGACGGAATCTCCCCAGGCTCCATCACCGCGACATGCCGATTCGTTGCGATCACGGCCTGGTCGCCGTTCACCTCGATCACGAATCCACTACCGTTGCCCAGCAGCTTCTTGCCGATCTTGATGTTGACCAGGACGGTGGCATCCTTGAGCCGGCGGACGACCTCCTCGCGATCGGGCGGAGCCTCGGGCTTCGTGGGCTCGGGTGATCCGGAGAGGCTTGGCGCGCCGTTGAAGGCGTTGACCGCCGCAGCCGTCGACGAGCCCAGCGTCGGACCGTTGGGCACCGTGGCAACCGTCGCTACCAGTTCGGGCTGAGTCGCAGGCTTCTCCAGCGCGGGGGGCGTGGCTGCGGCGCCCGGGGGCGCGGTCGCGACGGCCGGGCCGGTCCCGTCGCCATTGCGGCTGCCGCCGCCGAGCAGCAGTGCCATCACCACTCCGAGTAGCACCACCACCAGCCCGCTCAGGCCGATCAGGCCGTACAACAACATCTGGGGGCTTGGCCCGCCCGCGTGCGTCCCCGACACGGGAGCTGCCGGCGCCTTCGGCGCCGCGGGAACGGGGCGTCCGCCTGCCGGAACCGGGGCGGCTTCCATCGTCGAGGCTTCCCCGTCGCCGACGCGGTACACCGTCTGGCACTTCGGGCATCGAATCCGCGAAACCCGGGCATCATCCGGGATCGAGCCCCGGGCCTGGCATGACGGGCAAGTGACGACCCTCGCCATGAGGTTTCTCCCTTTTTCTGCAGACCCGCACTTCTCACGAAACCGGAATGAAAGGATCAGTTCACCGAAATGCGCGAGTCGGCTCTCGAAGAATAGATACCGGCCGGCTCCCGTCCGAACCATTCTACATCCTGGCGGCCGATCGCGTCTCGCGACCCGTCGCGGTGTTGAACGATCGTGCTCGTTATTTCAACAATCTCGATCGGGTGATGCAAGCAAGTCGTCCCGGATTCATCGAAGTTGCTGTGGTCGGGCGAACGTCCTTGAGCTGGAGACCAGTCGGCG
>DAHZZC010000296.1 GCA_027435495.1 Planctomycetales bacterium | reverse complement strand
CTCCTGATCGGCAATCGTTTCGAGTTGATCATCCGCGAGATGGATGGGCCGGAAGTCGCGAGGGCCTCGGCGGCGATCGAACAAATGGCCGAGGCCGGCCTGCCCAACTATTTCGACGACCAGAGATTCGGGTCAGTTGGCCGCGGTGGCGAGTTCGTTGCCTCGGCCTGGATGCGGGGTGATCATGGTCGGGCGCTCTGGCTGGCAATGGCTGAGCCCAACCCCTCGGATCGCGCAGCGGCGAAGGCGGAGAAGGCGATCCTTCGCGACTGCTGGGGCGACTGGCCCGAGGCGAAGCGGCAACTCCCTCGATCGTCGGCGCGGAGTATTGTGACCTATCTGGTCGATCATCCCGAGGACTTCCGAGGCGCCTTCACCCGGCTCCGGAAAGACCTGCGGATGCTCTATTTCTCGGCCTTCCAGAGTCATCTCTGGAACCTGCTCCTGGCGCGCTGGCTGGAAGAGGTTTGTGGGGCGGAAGTCCTGGTGCCCGTCCGGCTGAAGCTGGGGGACTTCCCGTTTCCGCGCTCCATCCCCCGCGATCGGATCGACGAGGCACGTCGAGCGATCCTGACACTGCCGAGCGCCCGGAGCCCGGCCCCTGACGGCCGGCTCGGCGAGGCGGCCGAGGCCGTCCTGTCGGATTTCGGTCTCACCTGGAACGACCTCCGGATCAAACACATCAAGGACATCTTCCTATCGAAGGGTGGACGGCCCTGTCTCTTCGAAGCGAAGGGGCTGCGGTCGGAGGTCGAGGACGACACCCTGCATCCCGGGCGCCAGGCATTGCGAATGTCGTTTGAGCTGCCGAAAGGCTCCTATGCCACGATCCTCGTGAAGCGAATCACGGACGCTGCGGAGCCGCCGTCATGAGCCTGCAAGTCCTCTACGAGGATAACCATTGCCTGGCGGTGAACAAGCCGGCGGGGATGCCGTCTCAGGCCGATGAATCGGGTGCGGAGCCGCTGGTCGAGATCGCCGCTGACGAGATCCGGCATCGCTATCGGAAGCCCGGGAACGTCTACGTGGGGCTGGTGCATCGGCTCGATCGGCCGACGTCGGGAGTGGTCCTGCTGGCTCGAACCAGCAAGGCGGCCTCACGACTCTCTGCGCAATTCCACGAGGGGACCATTGAGAAGCTCTACTGGGCGATCGTGGAGGGGAGTCTGGCGGCGGACGAGGGGACGTGGGTGGATCGACTCGTGAAGGATCGAGGGTCGAATACCTCGAGGGCGGTGGAGGGCGAAGGGCGCGAGGCCCGGGTCGATTTCCGGGTGCTTGGGCGAGGCGGTGGGACGACCTGGATCGAGTTGAGACCAGCGACGGGGCGGAGTCATCAACTACGGGTTCAGCTCGCAAGTCGGGGTTTGCCGATCCTGGGCGACCTGAAGTATGGGGCGTGCAAACGAGTGAAGGCGTCGGATGGCGGCCATCGGATCGCCTTGCATGCGCGATCGCTTCGGTTCACGCACCCGACCCGGGCGGAAGAGATTTCGATCGAGGCGCCGGTGCCGGCAGACTGGCCCGGACCCGGGCGATCGCCTCGGGGAAGACCGAGCGAGACCAGTAGACGAGAGGAAGGCTGAGGCCGGTCAGGAGCATCGCGGCGATGGGGCGCCAGGTGGGCCGGCTCGTCGCGGGAAGCGCCGGGAGGGGCGTACCGATCGGTGGGGGATTGTTGTACGTGTACGATGGCGGCAGGAGCGGAGGGTAGATCGATCCAGACGACTCGACGGGAGCTGCGGAGGTGAGCACGGGTGGCGAGAGGACCTTGCTGGCACTGGCTCCCTCGGCGTCGGGGTGGGCAGGCTTCTTGCTGAGTTCGGGGGCGACGGCTGAAGCGGGAGGCGTCGTGGGCGGAACGTCAGCCGCCGTACGGGCCGGATGGACTTGCTCGGCCTGGATCGAGTCGAGCAAGGCGGTTACAGCGTTCCAGGCGGCTGGGGTTTTGAGGCCGATTTCCTCGGCCTCGCGACGGGCGATTTGCGGGTCGACGTGATCGACGGAGACCCGGCGGATATACCAGAGCGCCCCGGCCCGGGAGCCGTCGGTATCGAAGAAATAGAGCGGGCGAGCCTCGGGCGCGGCCAGTTCGAACTGGAAGCGAGCGAGGCGGTCGGCGTCGATGCGGTCGAGTTCGACGGGCATGGCGAGATACCGCAAGCCGCGCGAGGCGACATCGGCGAGGAAGGCGGGCGAGACCTCGGTTGAGGGTCGGAGATCGAGGACGGTCCGATACCCCTTCTCGGCGAGCCAGGCGAGCCCCTCGGACGTCGGGACGCTTCCGCCAGCGAGCTTCGGGGCGACCGAGGTGAAGCGGGCCATACCGTTCCTGCCGCCTGGAGCGGGAGCCGGCGTTGGCTCGGGGTCGGAGACCGCCTCGGTGGCGAGGAGGCGGACACCGTTCTCGGGCCGGTCGACGGCCGCCCGGGCCTCTCCACCTGCGACGGTTGATACCGGGGACGTGCCCTCCGGCCGTGTGGCCGGAGGGTTGTCCGCCGACTTCGTCACCTCGCCGGGGAGATCCAGCGGCGGGAGGTGATCCAGAGGGTTGTCTTCGTCGGCCTCAGCCGGCGAGGGCGGGCCGTCGGACGAGGGCCCGGGCTTCGAGCGGTGGAGCGAAGCCCGATCGGGCGTGAGGCCCGAGTCGATGCGGACGGCCGTCCGGGTTGTCGAGGGCCGCCCGAAGTAGCTGGTGCGACCGGCACCCGAGCCCGAGGTCGAACTCGTGCCAGGGCGGGCCGTTGGGGCGGGTTCGAGATCGATCGGCGGCGAGCCACCGGCGGGCGGAACGACCGTCGAGGGGATGGATCCGCCACCAACAGGAGCACTCAGCGGACCGCCTGTCGTCGAGGGCGAGACCACGGTCGCGGGGCCCGAAATCTCCACGGCGGAGTCACACATCACAGGAGACCCATACGCCCGCGAGGGACGATTGAAGATCCGGGACCGCGTCCGCTGCAACCAGCCGCACGACCGGCAACTGCCGCATCCCGCGCCTGACTCGCACCCGGTCTCAAGGATCGCGATCGCGGTGATCAACCCGAGCACGAGGAGGCGGCGTACCCGGGCATTCCCCGGCGTACCGCGCGGGGCTCGAACGGCTCTCAACCATTTCCAATGGATGCTCATAAAAATCTCCTTTGGTCGCACGCCGCTGCGCGCGTCAGGGACGCCGACCGTCCGCGCTGTTGGGCGTGTGCGGTCGTGCACCCGGACACCGGTCCGGCCGACGCCTTCGGATCGCCTTCGACCCCCAGCGGCCCCGAGGCGCGGGGACGGCCCGCGGACGCCGGGGTGGTTGACGGGACTGGGGGCTCCAGGCGACGATGCACATCGGGAGGCTCGGGGTGCTGGCTCATGGTTCGGTGCTCGTTACCGGGACGCGGAAGCCCGGGCGTCCGGATCGGATCCGCCAGCCTGGCGGTCGATCCTCGGCCCGACTGGGACCACTGGCCTTGCCCGACTGGTCCGAATCCGGCGACCGCTCCGACGTGCCCCGCAAAGGGCCGTCAACGAAACTTAGCCGACGATCCCGGCGCTGCCAAAGATTCCGGCCGATTTCCGGAGGGTGACTTTAAGTCTTTGCGGCGCAGTCGATAAACCACTCAAGGCTTCTCTCGCAGATGAGGCTTACGCCACCCGGGCAACACGCTCCTGCGTCAAAGTTTTCGCAGTCCTCAGCCTCCCCTGTCCGGCTGGCTGGAGTCGTCGCGATGGCGGCTCTGATCGTTTTCGGATGGGGGCTCACGGACGGTCCGTTCGTCGATGAGTACGCCTATATCACCCAGTGCTACTACGCCGACCTCTTTTGCGGCGGAGATCGTAACGACCCGGCCTGGCTCGACGAGCCTTTCGCGATTGACCTCCAGCCGATCCCGAAGTACCTGGTCGGTGCGAGTTTCCGCGCGGCCCATTTGCGAAGGCCGCGTCGTTCTGACGCGTTTCTCTGGTATCAGAACGCTCACACGCGATTCGGCCCGCCCGAGGCGCTCACCATCGCGCGCCTGCCGATCCTGGCGGTTGGAGTCGCAGGGGTTCTGGCGATTTTCGGCTGCGGCCTGGCGATCGGTGGACGATGGACGGCCGCCCTCGCCGGCCTGCTTCTGATCGCTGACCCGCTCTACCGCCTGCATGCACATCGGGCGATGTCGGACGTTCCGTGCGAGGCGTTCTCAATCGGCTCGATGGGGCTGGCTCTGGTCGGGTTGTCGAGGATTGCTACGGCGAGGGGTCTGCGATCGGGCCTCGTTTTGCTGGCCCTGGCCGGTGTGGCCTCGGGACTCGCGATCGAATGCAAGCTCAACGGCCTGCTCGGGCCGATGGTCATCGCGTGCTGGTGTGGGCTTCTGATGATCGCGCCGGGATCGAGATGGCGAATGCGGTTGAGCATCGTGGCCGGGGGCTTGACGGCGATCACG
>DAHZZC010000295.1 GCA_027435495.1 Planctomycetales bacterium | reverse complement strand
CGGAAAGCGCTACTTATTACGTCGGCAAGAAAGTAGGTCAGGCTTTCCAGCCTGACCTACCTGAGCTTCTTCTTCGCCGGCGTCATAATCTCCCGGATCGTGGAGCCGCGGTACGACGACGCTGTCTCCTCCGGACGTCGGATTCCAACTGCCGCATCCCCTGGTTCAGGCCAGGATCTCCTTGACAACCCGCCCGCCGACGTCGGTCAGGCGGAAATCTCGGCCCTGGAAGCGATACGTCAACTGAAAGTGATCAAGTCCAAGCTGATTGAGGATCGTTGCCTGGATGTCGTGGACATGGACGCGGTCGGCAACCGGGGCAAAGCCGAACTCGTCCGTCTCGCCAAACGTAATCCCCGGACGGGTGCCGCCGCCGGCCATCCAGACGGTCATTGCGTCGATGTGATGATTGCGGCCGATCGACTCGCGGATCTCGCCCATCGGCGTCCGGCCGAACTCACCGCCCCAGACGACCAGCGTTTCATCGAGCAGCCCCCGCGCCTTCAGGTCGCGGATTAGCGCGGCACAGGGTCGATCGATCTCGCGACAGACCGTGTCCAGATCGCGGTTGATCGTCTGCCCCGGGCCGCCGTGATGGTCCCAGTCCGTGTGATAAAGCTGGACGAACCGGACACCCCGCTCCACCAGCCGGCGAGCCAGCAGGCAGTTCGTCGCGAAGCTGGGCCTGCCCGGCTCCACACCGTAGAGCTTCAACGTCTCGGGCGTCTCGGAGGTGAGGTCGATCAGCTCCGGAGCGCTGGTCTGCATCCGATAAGCGACCTCGTACGAGTTGATCCGGGTGGCGATCTCGGGATCCTCGGTCGCGTCGAGATGCATTCGGTTGAGATCCTTGATCGTCTCGATGGTCCGTCGCTGGCGTTCGACGGAGATCCCCTCGGGCGTGGCCAGGTTGAGGATAGGATCGCCACCCGAACGGAGCGGAACCCCCTGATACGACGAGGGCAAGAACCCGCTCGACCAGTTCACCGCCCCGCCGCGCGGGCCGCGCGGACCCGATTGCAAGACGACGAAACCCGGTAGGTTGGAGGATTCGCTGCCGATCCCATATGTGACCCATGCCCCCATACTCGGACGTCCAAACTGCACGGTCCCTGTGTTCGCGAACAGCTTCGCCGGCGCATGGTTGAAGACGTCGGTGGCCGCCGTCTTGATGAACGTCAGGTCGTCTACGATCCGAGAGAGATGGGGCATCAATTCGGAGACCCACGCGCCCGATTGCCCATGCTGGGCGAAGCGGCGGGACGTCCCCATCAGCTTCGGCGGGTTCCTGGTGAACGTGTCCATGAACGCGAACCGACGCCCCTTGATGAACGACTCGGGGATCGGCTGTCCGCTGTAAACCTGAAGCCGGGGCTTGAAGTCGAACATCTCGAGCTGGCTGGGCCCGCCGGCCATGAAGAGATAAATTACATTTTTCGCCCGTGCCGGGAAGTGGCCGGGGCGGACTGCAAGCGGGTCGGAGTTTCCCCGTGCGACGGCTTTTCGGGAACGGAGTACGGCCTCACGATCCGCAGCATTCGCCACGCCATCAGCACCGAAAAGGGACCCGAGCGCCAACGCGCCGATCCCAAGTCCGCAATCGACGAAGAAATGCCGGCGCGTTTGCTGGCGCAATGCCCTTGCCTGCCGTTCGCGATCGTCGATCATTGAAAAGGCCCCGGAAAGTCGATCGAGCAGGACGCTCTTATTCGCGCGTCACGAACTCATCGAGGTTGAGTAGAATCCGCGCCAGGCCGATCCATTCCGGCGGCGGTGTGGATGCCGATCGCTTGCTGTCCTTGGTGGTGGAGCGACCGGCCTTCAGGTATTCTTCGAGCGTCCGACGTTCGGCATCCCGCGGACGGCGGCCAAGGCAGAGAAGGAAGGCATATTCGATTCGATCGCCGTCATCGCGCGGCGACCGACAATCGTCGAGGATTCGCAAGGCCAGCCCCCGGGCGATCTCGACGAACGCCGGGTCGTTGAGCAGCGTCAGAGCCTGGAGCGGCGTGTTGGAACGCATCCGACGCGTGCAGGTCTGGACGCCGCCGGAGCCGTCGAAGGTCATCAGGAAAGCGTATGGCGTCGCGCGCCAGAAGAAGGTGTAAAGGCCGCGTCGATATCGGTTCGGCCCAATGTCGGCCTTCCAGGGACGGTGCATCTGTCCGAGATTCATCACTCCATCGGGCTGAGGCGGGAAGACGCTCGGACCGCCGATGGCGCGGGTCAAGAGACCGCTACATGCGAGTGCGGAATCGCGGATCGACTCGGCATCAAGCCGCAACCGGGCCTGACGCCAGAGCAGGCGGTTGTCAGGATCGATCGCCCGCCCCTCGCGACGATTTTGCGACGTCTGCCGATATGTGGCGGATTCAACAATTAGCCGATGAAGGTGCTTGAGACTCCAGCCGCTATCGATCAGTTCGCAGGCGAGCCAGTCGAGCAGTTCAGGATGGCTCGGCGGCGTCCCCTGGGTGCCGAAGTCGTTGTCCGTCTCGACGAGCCCCCGGCCGAAGTACGCCTGCCAGAGCCGATTCACCGTGACCCGCGCCGTCAACGGATTGCGACGGTCGACCAGCCAACGCGCCAGGTCGAGCCGGTCGAGTCGGTGGCCGTGGCTATCGGCATCAAGGGCCGGCAGGACCGAAGGAACGCCTGGCTCGACCGAATCGCCCTTGCGGGTGTAGTCGCCGCCCAGGTGGATGAACGTTGGCCTCGGCTCGCCACTGCGTTCGCGAACCACCATCGTGGTGACCCGCTTCGGCGCCCCGGTCCGGATTTTCTTCAACGCGATTCGCTCGGCCTTGAAGAAAGGATCGCCCAGCAGCATCAATTCGACGAGGATTCGCTTCTGGGCCGTTGTCCGACCGTTGCGCGGCACGTCGAACGCCAGCTTGGCGGCGATATCGACGTTCGTCTTGGCGTCGGGCGGCAGAGCTTCTTCCCATCGGCGCTGGCGTTCGTCGAGGTCCGGATAGCGGCGTTCCAGCTCGTCGTGAAACCGCTGAATCCGCTCATTGACCACCTTGCGCCTGGCCATTTCCTCGGGCGTGTCGATCTCCAGTTCGGGCTCGTCAACGTTATTGAAGAAGGCGAACAGCCGATAATATTCGCGCTGGCTGATCGGATCATACTTGTGATCGTGGCACTGGGCGCAGCCGACCGTGAGTCCGAGGAAAACGGTCCCGGTGGTGTTCACACGATCGATGATCGACTCATCGCGGAACTGCTCGATGTCGATGCCGCCTTCCTGGTTGATCTGCGTGTTGCGATGGAAACCGGTCGCGACCCGATCGGTGAGGCGGGCATCTGGAATGAGGTCGCCGGCAATCTGATCGATGACGAACCGATCGAACGGCATGTCGGCGTTGAAGGCGTCGATCACCCAGTCGCGATACTTCCAGATCGAGCGCGGGGCGTCGATGCTGTATCCGTTGGAGT
>DAHZZC010000294.1 GCA_027435495.1 Planctomycetales bacterium | reverse complement strand
TCAGTCAGATGCTTCGAGCAGGTCGGCCGCCCGCCTCGACGAGCGCCCGGCCGATCGCCGCGCCGAGCCCTGCCCGCCGCCGTCCACCAGCGCGACCTTACCTTCCAGCTCTCTCGCCATGCGGTTGTTCGCTCCGTTCGAGAGAGCGGGTAGGTTACGGATCGGTCCGGGGCGGAGGAGCTTGCCGGCCCGGATTCGCTCTCGCGAGAGCGAGCAACCGTCTTGCCGGGGCCGGTCGTCCGGGTTACGTGGACCCGGGCGCCGGCGCGCGCCAATCGGCCGGCGATTCGCTAGAAAGTAGGCGGGTGTCGGTTGTTGACAGCGTCCCCGTCCCGTCGGATAGTGAATTCAGTCGGACCTGCGGCAAAAAGCCGATCGTTGCCGATGGGGGATGTCACCAGAGGCCGCCCGGCCTCGTAGGCTTGAAGGTGGCAGGCGAGCCGGCGTGTCCGTTGGGATGGATGGCCGGCCGAGGCGAGGCCCAGACAGAAGCGACTCCGATCCGTCGGTGGAGACACAATCGATGCGGCAGCTCATTGCACCCGGGCCGGGCGGGACCTCGGACCGGCGTTGGCTGGTCGTCGCGGTGCTATGCGGGCTGCTGGCATGGCTGGGCACGGGCGGGGGAACGCGGCTTCTGGCCCAGGACATGAAGGCCGAGGCTCCGCCGGCGAAAGAGGCCCCCGCCGCGAAGGAGGATGCGCCCGAGCCGGCCCCAACCGCTGACGCGGCCGGCAATGCCATCCCCAATAACGCCGCGGGTGCGGGAACCAGCCCCGAGGCCCCCCAGAGCCTCCTGATGCTCGCGATCCGGGCGTCGGGCCCGATCGGCGGTTTCCTGCTCCTGCTCTCGATTTACTTCACGGCGCTGGTGATCCGTCTCTTCATGGAGCTTCGGGTCAGCGAGGCGGTCCCGACGGCGCTGGTCGAGCGGCTGGAAGCCGCCATCGCCGAGAAGAAATTCCAGGACGCCTACGACGCCTGCAAGGAGAACGACTCGTACCTCGCCCGACTGGTCCGGGTCGGGATCGCCAACCTGCCGAATGGACGCCAGGAGGCGAAGGAGGCGATGATGGAAGCTTCCGACGAGATCGTCACCAGCCTGGAGATGAAGATCAGCTACCTGGCCATCATCGGGACGCTCGGACCGATGATCGGTCTGGTCGGGACGATCGCGGGGATGATCGATAGCTTCAAGGAGATCGCGATCGCCGGAGGCGCCCAGCCCCGCCCGGAGAAGGTCGCCATGGGTATCTCGATGGCTCTCTTCATCACACTGGAAGGTGTCTCGCTCTCGGTCCCGGCGATCTTCTTCTTCGCCTTCTTCCGCAACCGGATCGCCCAGATGACGATGGAAGCCACTCGTGTGGCCGACCGGACGATCAACTCGCTGGTCGCTGCCGCCAAGGCTGCCAAGTCCGCCTGATCGATCGATTGACTGGCTTCGAGCCGAAACCGAGTGGAGCCCGCGATGTCCGCCCAGATGTCGACCGAGCTGAAGGCGGAGCCCAACCTCACGCCACTGCTCGACGTGGTCTTCCAGTTGATCACTTTCTTCATGCTGATGATCAACTTCAGCTCGGATAACTACGATCGACGGATCACGCTCCCGGTCGCGGGCTCGGCCCGGCCGATTGAGGACGATCGCCAGGTTGACGAGGATCGGCTGGTCCTGAACATCGACAAGGACGGCCATCTGCTGATGGGTGGCGAGGTTCAGCCGATCCACAAGGCGGTGCAGACGATCAAGCGGCAGGCGGACCTGATCAAGCTGAACATGAAGGCGGCCGGTAAGAAGCTCGACGCCACCGGCAGCTTGCCGACCACGATCGTGCTTCGAGCCGATCGGGATGCCTCGTTCTCGTCGGTCCACGATTTGATCAAGGCTTGCCAGGCGAACGGGTTTCGCAAGTTCGCCCTCAAGGCGATGAACAGCTAGCTGGCCACTGGCAAGGGGGATCGATCCTTGTCGAAGCGTCGAAAAGTGCGCAGGGCGGAGGAGCCGACGGTGCAGATCGCGCCGATGCTCGACATGGCCTTCCAGCTCCTGACGTTCTTCATCCTGACCTACCATCCGATGCCGCAGGAGGGGCAGTTCCTGATGAACCTGCTCCCGGCGATACCGTCGACATCGAGTGCCGAGGCGGCGAGCGACGCGGCCTCGGACAAGCTCCCGGCCGAGCTGCGCACACTGCCGACGACGCTCAAGGCTGGCCCGGGGGGGTCGCTCGGCGAGATTCTCGTCGGCGAACAGGCGGTCCCGACGACCCCGGCCGAGCTCGAGAAGGAACTCGACAAGTATTTGCAGGATCCGACCCTGCCGTTCGACCAGACCGTCTTGAAAGTCGACCCGAACCTGAAGTATTCCGAGCTGATGAGGGTGATCAACGCCTTCTCGAACGCCTTTCATCGGGCCAAGAAGCCGCCCAACATCAGCTTTGAGGAACTGCCCCCGGGTGCCTGAACGCTCGGGGTGCGATCCGACACCGAGGGAAAGACCAGGGGGTGGGACATCGTCGGCCGGACCAGTTCGACCTTCTTTCGAGGCTCGGAATTCTCCCGGCTCGTGATCCTGCTGGCCGTGCTGGTGGGTGGCATCTGGGCCTTCTGGCAATACGGCCGGGCGCGGCCGATTCCGGTCGTTCCCCCGGCGGTTGCCGGGCCGCCGCCGAAGCCCGTCGAGCCCGATCGCTCGGTCGAGTTTGAGAGCGTCACCGATCGGACCCCGATGACCCTCCGCGATACCGCCGCGTACTCGCTCCTGATCGACCGGGCGCGGGGGAAATCGGCGGTCCAGCTTGCCGCCGAGAGCCGGCGCGACCTATTTCTGACCCACTTCTGGGAGCGTCCCGAGCACTATCGAGGCGTCCCGGTCCACATCGACGGGACCGCGCTTCGGGTCCTTCGCTACGAGTCGAAGCTCAGCCGGACCGGGTGGCTGTACGAGGCCTGGATCGAGACGCCCGAGACCGGCCGGTATCCGTACGTCTGCGTCTTCGAGGATCCGCCGAAGGGATTCCCGATCGGTCCGAACCTCTCCGAGCGGGTCGTCTTCAACGGCTACTTCCTCAAGATCATGAAGTACCAGGCGGGCGATGTCGCCCGGGGCGCCCCGCTCCTGATCGGCCGGATTGGCTGGGACGCGAGCCAGTCGGCCTTTGCAAAGGCGCCCGGCTCGGGCTCGACGCTCAAGTGGACCCTGATTCTGCTGGCGATCATGTTCGTCGTGACCCTGACCCGATGGCTGGCGACCATGCGCCGGTCGTTCCGCCGCGGCGAACGCGCCGGCCCT
>DAHZZC010000293.1 GCA_027435495.1 Planctomycetales bacterium | reverse complement strand
GGCCGACGGATCGTACGCCGGCGCGACATCAAGCCAATTCCTGCCGATCGGACCGGCCGAGATCCAGCGATGGCTCGTCGACGAGGATTCCAGCCACCGCCTCGACTGGGAACGCCGGCTCAACCAGTGGGCGGCCGGGCTCGCGAACCAGAACGCTTGAGACGACGCCCCATCGTTCTTGCGTTCGTTCCGTGGTCTGATTCTGGAGTCGCGGATCGCAAGAGTGAAGGCGATGACATCGGCGACCACGAGTCAGGGACTCAGGGACTCTCGAACTCAGGGACGGTATCGCGATAGGCGGCGCCGGAGCGAAAGAGCTTCTGATGCGCCTGGTATCGGGCCTTCGCGGTGGAGTCGGTGGAGATCGCGATGGCGTCCGATATCCACTTCGCGGCGGCTTCGAAACCGCCCGCCTCGGCGCAGGAGGCGGCGAGGGTATCAAGGAACTCGGCGCCTTTCCACCTGGATAGCTCGCAGGCCCGGGTCGCCTCGGCGACGGCCAGGGCACCGTCGCGGAACCGGGCCTCGGGGCAGGTCGCCCGGATCCAGGCGAGGCTGTTATGCGCGATCGCCTCGCCTGGAGCGAGCCGGGCGGCCTCGGCGTACTCGTCCAGTGCGCCGGCGTAATCGCGGCGAGATTCCAGGACGGTTCCCCGCCCCAGATGACTCATCGGCCGGCCCGGATCACCCCGGAGCGCGGCCTCGAATTCGACCATCGCTTCTTCATATCGCCCGAGGTCGAGCAGGATCCGGCCGCGACTCTCGCGAGCCTCGGCCTGGGTCGGATCGATCCGGATCGACTCGCTGAGATCGATCATCGCCGCCGCGACCCGGCCTCGCTCCCACTCGATGGAGGCCCGGAGGCGGTAGGCCTCGGCGCAGGCGGGGTCGAGCCGGAGCGCCCGAGCGCAGTCATCGAGCGCCAGGTCGAGCTTGCCGCGACGATACCAGCCGAGCGCCCGATCGGTGTGAGCCCTTGGAGTCGGATGAAGGCGAATCGCCTCGGTGAAATCTAGAATCGCGTGTGCATCATTTTCCTTGTGCAGCCAGGCCTCACCCCGGTTGAGATAGAGACGGCCGACCTCGGGAGTCAGCAAGATCGCCCGGCTGATGTCGTCGAGCGCGCCGTCGGTATCCCGCTTGTGGAGCCGGACCACCCCGCGAAGCTCGTGGGCCTCGGGTAAATCCGGGTCGAGCCGGAGCGCCCGGTTGCACTCGACGATGGCCGCGTCGAGCTTGAGCTGGATCAAAAAGGCCTCGCCTCGGAAGACCAGGACCATCGGCTCCTCCGGATCGAGCCGGCCGGCGCGTGCCAGATCGACCAGCGCGGCGTTGGCCTGATTCGCATACATCAGCGACTTGGCCCTCATGCAGTAGGCGAAAACATCGCCGGGGTCGGCCTGTATCCGCTGCGTGAAGACCTCGCGCATCCGCTCGACCGGGACGACCTGATCGGGGGTGGTCCATCCGATGGCTCGTCCGCCGTCGCCGCCGAGAAGAAGCTGGACGCCGACCGCCCGGAGGACGCGGTACTCCGCGAATTCCCTGACCCGAATCTCGCGAGGCCCGTCGATCAGGACGAACGGCCGGGCACTCGCCACGACATCCCGCCCGACCCATCCGCCGTCGCGCTGAGCGCCGGCGGTCTCGGTCGCCATCGCTATTGCGATCATCAGGGTCCCGATCCACCACCCCGAGCGCACGGACATGGTGCGTCCCTCCACGCCATCTTCCGCTGGCCGCCGCTTCGGATCGATCAATCGACCATACAATCAAGAACACAAAACGTCCAGAACCTTCCCCACATGAGGCCGCAGCAGGCTCCCGGATCTTTGCGGGCGACGGTCGGCGCGTTAGGCTGCATCCCTTCGGCGAGGATGCCTCCTTCCAACTGATCGGGATTCACGACCATGAAGCTGACGGGCAAGACGGCCCTGGTAACAGGTGCGGCGCGGGGGATTGGGAAGGGTTGCGCCCTGGAACTGGCCCGCGCGGGGGCCGATGTCGCCATCAACGACCGCGACCGGACCGAGCAGGGCGAGGCAACCGTCGCCGAGATCACTGCGATGGGCCGGCGCGCGTTCCTCGTCGAGGGCGATGTCTTCCGCCGGGAGTCGTGCGAATCGGTCGTCGGCCGGGCACTCGACGCACTCGGACGGATCGATATCTTCGTCAGTAATCCCGCCTATTCGCGACGCGCCGACTTCCTCGAATACGACCCCGAAACCTTCACCCGGGTGATCGAGGGAACGCTCATCGGCGGGTTCCACATGGCCCAGCTTGTGGCCCGGCACATGGTCGCCCGGGGCGGCGGGGGGAAGATTGTGTTCATCTCAAGCTGCCACGTGAAGACGCCGTATGCCCGGAGCGTCGCCTACAACGCCGCCAAGGCCGGGCTCAACAACATGGCCTTCACCATCGCCACCGAGCTGTATCCCCATCGGATCAACGTCAACGTGATCGAGCCCGGCTGGATCGATACCCCCGGCGAGCACGAAGCCTTCGGCGCCGAGGCGATCGCGAAGGCCGGTCCGACCCTCCCCTGGGGACGCCTCGGCACGCCCGAGGACGTCGGCAAGGCCGCCGCCTTCCTCGCCTCCGACGACGCCGATTACATCACCGGGACCGCGCTGGCCGTCGACGGCGGGATCTGGCTCCGATCGGCCTGGGAATGATCCCGAGCCCGTTTTCACGGCATCTCATGCCTCGGCTGGAAGCTTTCAAAAACCAGACATGAGAGCGTGTTGTTTCGTCAGAGCCAGTGCCCCGAAGACCCCGATCCGGACGCAGCTCTCAGCGTGTACGAAATGGTTGTCGAACGTCCGCGGGAAAGTCGGTCAGGCTGATAAAAGCCTGACCGACTTCACCGTTCTCGGAAATCCTCTCGGTGTCACGAAGATCGCCGGCTGGTGCCGGCTCCCACGGAAGGCAGCAGGACGGCGCGGAAGGCTCTCGCGGGCCCTCCACTCAGTGATCGCCTGGCGGCGCGGCTGGCTTTGGAAGCTTCTCCAGCAGCGACTGGATGCCGGCCCGCGCGGCCTCGGCGTCCTGTTCGCCGCTGCCGCCGCCACAGCCAACGGCTCCGATCACCTGTCCGTCGATGACCACCGGAACGCCCCCGTAAAGGGTCGTGACCTTGCCCCCACTGGCCGACGCCGCGTTCTGGAGGCTGAGATTTAGCAGAGGGTCCGGCGAGGTCGTTCCGGGCGGAAACGGACCACTCGGCATCCGCATCGTCGCCGCCGTGATCGCCTTGGTCATCGCCGTGTAACCACTCGCCGGTCGGGCGCCTTCCATTCGCTCGAAGGCGATCAGGTGCCCACCGTCGTCGACCACCGCGACGTTCATCTTCCACCCCATTGATCGCGCCTTCGCCTCCGCGCCCGCGATCAAAACCCGGGCGCCGTCGAGCGTCAGCCGGACCCGGTTCCGCTCGATCAGACCCACATCCGACGACTTACCGAATTCAACCGCCGCCGCGCTGGTTGGTGGCGAGCCGGACGGCCGAGCGACGACCGGCTCCGGGGGACGCGTCGATTCCAGCACCCGCCCCAGCGCCGCGATTCCGGCCGAGAGCCCGGCGTTGAAGTCATTTTGACGGAAGCCCCCGAGGAAGGCGTCGATAATCGTCCGGCGGCGGGCATCGTCGAGCAGGCTCCGATACGGGCCCGAGCCCAGAACCTCCAGTTTATGCTCCTTCCGCGCCAGCAGGATGAAAACCCCCCGGATGCCCGACCGCTGCGCCAGGTCGATCGCGACCCGCTCGGCCGGCTGGCCGCTGAGCGAGTCGATCGTCTCGATCACGATCGAGGCTCCCGACTGCTGCGCCACCCGCTGCAACTCGCCCCGGGCCGATTCGATTGCGCCCGCCCCAAACATCCCGGCGCGATCGCGGACCTCAGCGACCATCCCCCGCGCCGGTTCCTGGGCCGTCGCCGAGACCCCGCCGATCCCCGTCCATCCCGCGACCACCAGCACGAACACTCGCGCCGACAAAATCCGGCCAGACTCCATGAGTCGAACCCTCCGCATATGTCCCTCGATCCCTCGCATCACTGACCACTGACCACTGACCACTACTTCTCCGCCTTGAACATCCAGGCGATGAGAGCCGGGTCGTTGTAGGCGCGGTCCCAGCTATTATGGCCGACGCCCCGGTATTCGGTGAGTCGGGCGGGGTTGCCGGCGTTTCGAAGCTGGCGCACAATCTCGCGGAGGTTGAGCACGGTCTCGTCGCGGTCGGCGTCGCCGCAGAAGGTCCAGATGGGAAGTCGAACGATCCGTCCGACGATCGACGGGTCGCCGGGGCCGCAGATTGGGACGACGGCGGCGAACCGATCGGGGTGGGCGGCGGCCATCTCCCAGGCGCCTCGGCCTCCCATCGAGAGGCCGGTGAGGACCACTCGCCTGGAGTCTACCTTGTAGTCGCGGATCACCTCGTCGAGGGCCTGCAAGGCGGCCTCGGCGTCGGCCGAGCCGGCGGCCCAGGTTTGCCGGGCCTGCGGGAAGATGGCGATTGCCGGCAGACCGCCCGGCCGGTTGTGGATCGCCGGCCCAAGCCCCACCTGAGCCGAGACGATCCCGTCGTCGCCCCGCTCGCCCGAGCCGTGGAGGAACAGGACCACCGGAAACGCCTTCGTGCCGTCGTAGCCCTCGGGGACGTAGACCGTGTACCGCCGCCGGGACGGGTCGACGCCGAGGGTTCGGACGTGGAACCCGGGCCGGGTCGCCGCGGAGGGGTCGGTCGATGTCGAGGGCGAGGGCAGGGGCTGGATCATCAGGTCGCGGAACTGGACCTCCATCGAGCCGCCGGCATGCATCTGCACGGCGATCAGGCCGTCTCGGGCGATCGCGGGGTCGGCCTCTCGGTACTCGGGGACCGAGGCCAGGCCGTTGAGCGCCAGGCTGATCCGATCGCCCATCGCCCGGACCATGTAGTGATTCCACCCGTTCGGATGCACGCCATGCACCGCGGCGGCCCGGGGATAGGTCAATACCCGATTGCGCCTCGACTCGTCGTAGAGAGCGCCCCAGTATCCCTCGCCGATATCCGCCTGGTAGCCCGACATCTCATGACCAGGGATGCGAACGCTCCGGAACTGCACGCCGCTGTTCCCCTGGCCGTCGGCCAGATGGAAGTTCATCGAGAGGACGAAGTCGGGATGTCGGCGGGTCGTCGCGAGGAATTCGTTGTGATCGAGCCCGTTCGACCGGCCGATGAGGACTCCGTCCCTCGCCGACCAGAGGGACCTGTCGCCCTCCCAGCCGTCGAGCGAGTTGCCCTGGATCATGGGCCTGAACCCGGCCGTTTCCTCGACCGCGGGCAGGCCCAGGAGCTGGCGCGACCAGTAGACGAGGATCGTCCCGAAATAGGTCCCGCTGAGGCTCCCCTTGCCGTCGGGGGTGGTGGCGTAGCTGCCGTCGGGCTTCCGGCACCGGGCGACGAAGTCGAGCAGGCGGGCGAGGTCGGGCCGCTCGTGCATCATGAACATCCCGCGCATCACGCGGTAGCTGCTGGGAAGGTCGGGCGAGCCGTCGGCCTTCGACCATCCGCCCTCCGGGCGCTGGCCATCGCGGATGGCCTTCGCGACGGCCTCGCGATGGGCCAGCGGCATCCCCAGCCGGAGGATCGCCGCGGCGATGCCGCCACTGGCGAAGGCCGTCGACGGGCCTTCGCCGAACGAGCCGCCGGCGTTCCGCATCGCCTCCAGTTGATGGAACCATCGGGGGGTGTCGGGCGAGTAGACCCCGACGCCATGCATCCCGGCGGCGGCCATCCGAACCTGCTCGAAGCCCTTCGCGCTCTTGCCGAGATAGGCGACGCACTCCCGGACCATCTCGGAATCGTGGATCTTCAGCTCCTCGGCAGCCATCATCCCGAGGGCCGTCGTGACCGGATCCGGCTTGCCTCCTGGCGCCTGGGCGAATCCTCCGCCCGGCACCCGACACGACTTCACATATTCGATGCACCCGAGGACATCGGGCACCGATCCGCCGACGTGCCGAAAAATCTTCAGTGCCGAATGCGTGGCGCCGAGGCTCGACGCCCCACCGGATTCGGCGGCGAACCCGCCATCTCGGTTCTGGTGCGAGGCGGCATGGGCAGCGGTCGCTCGCATTTCGTCCGGCGTCGGGATCGATATCGAGGACTGCGCCCTCGTGGTCGCGGAGATCATCGCCGCCGACGCGGTCAGAACGAAGGCAAACCCCGTGCGTGGTCTCATGGCCGTTTCCTCCTCGCGGGAGCCCGATCGATGGTGCTTCGGCCCGCCCCCGATCCGAGGACGGTCACGCCCCACAGTCTGCCAGGCCACCCGGGCGCCGGCAACCTCCTGATGCCCCGAAAGCAACGCCCCCATCCGCATGCCCACGCCGCAGGGCACCCCCAGCCCCGCACCGGCGCCCGCGATCGCCGGGACGAGTACGATCCCCAGCAACAACGCCCCGATCAGAAATCCGGGCTAGATGCTCATGTAAAGCAGGGGTAAGAAGAGTCTCGCAACGAGTGCCTCGATCCGGGCCATCGGCAGCTCGTTCCCTTCGGCCGCGATCGGCCCCCGTGGTCCTCCTCGGCCCCTCGGCGCGGACGGCGAGTCTAACCGATCTACGGGCGGGACGCCGAGGTCGCGCGTGGTTTGATTGGGATCGCACGTGATAACTTACCAAGTATCCTATACGGAAACGAGGCGCCGGAACGGCGCCCTGAGGAGGTGTGATGGGGAACCTGACGTCCGTCGACCTGACAACCTTCTTTCTGGGCCTCGCCTCGCTTTTGGGCCTGGCGCATGCGATGGGGGAGGCGGCGCGCCGGCTCGGCCAGCCGGCGGTCATCGGCGAGATGGCGGCCGGGCTCCTGCTCGGGCCGACCGTCCTCGGCACGGTCGCGCCGGGGTTCCAGGCGTGGTTGTTCCCAGCGTCAGGGGCGGCGGCCTCGGCGCTCGACGGGGTCGTGGCGCCCGCCGTGGCGCTCCTGCTTCTGGTCGCAGGAATGGAGGTCGACCTCTCGGTCCTCTGGCGTCAGGGGCGGTCCGGGCTCGGAATCGCGATGGCCGGGGTCGCGGTCCCGATCGCCGTCGGCGGGCTGCTCGCCTGGTCGATGCCCGGCTGGTGGGGCATTCCGCTCCAGGGAATGCCCGCCCTCTTCGCCGTCTTCTTCGGGACCGCGCTGG
Source organism: Planctomycetales bacterium (assembly GCA_027435495.1). Taxonomy (GTDB): domain Bacteria; phylum Planctomycetota; class Planctomycetia; order Isosphaerales; family Isosphaeraceae; genus JAKAUH01. The sequence continues at coordinate 924 of DAHZZC010000293.1, read as the reverse complement.
CCGTCAGCGCCCTGCCGGTCATTGCCAAGATCCTGCTCGATCTCGATCTCTTCCGGACCGATCTCGGCATGCTCGTGCTGATGTCGGCCACGCTGAATAACCTCCTCGCCTGGCTGATCTTCTCGGTCGTCCTCGGCGGCCGGGCCGGGATGCACCCGATCGGCTACACCGTCGCGCTGACGATCGGGTTCGTCGCCGTTGTTTTGACCCTCGGTCGATGGGCGGCCGATCGCGCCCTGCCCTGGATCCAGGCCCACCTGGCCTGGCCGGGCGGCGTCCTCGGATTTTTGCTCGTCACCGGCCTGGTCGGCGCCGCGATCACCGAATGGATCGGCATCCACGCGATTTTTGGGGCCTTCCTGGCCGGGATCGCGCTGGGAGACTCGCCACACCTCCGCGAGCAAACCCGGCAGATCGTCCATCGGTTCGTCGAGGGCGTTCTGGCTCCGATTTTTGTCGCGGCGATCGGCCTGGAGGTCAACTTCGTCGATAAGTTCCACCCCTGGCTGGTGCTTCGGGTGCTGGCCGTCGGAATCGCGGTGAAGGTGGTGGGCTGCGGGCTCGCGGCGAGGGCCGGCGGACTCGGATGGGGGGAGGCCTGGGGCGTCGGCTGGGCAATGAACGCCCGGGGCGAGCTGGGGATCATCCTCGGCCTGCTCGCCTGGCACGCCGGGGTCATCCGCGAGCGCCTCTTCGTCGCTCTGGTGACGCTGGCGATCGTCACCTCGGCGATGGCCGGTCCGATGCTCAAGCGCCTCCTCCGGCGCGACCGGGCCTGGTCGCTGGCCTCGGCGATTGACGCCCGGCTCTGCCTGACCGGACTCGAAGCAGCCGACGCCTCGGACGCCATCCGGCAGCTCGCGGCCGTCGCCGCCGACCGCCTCACGCTCAGCCCCGGCTGGGTCGCCGAGCAGGTCCTGGCCC
>DAHZZC010000292.1 GCA_027435495.1 Planctomycetales bacterium | reverse complement strand
AAGCGAGCCTTCATGTCGGTGGTCCACGACTTCGAGCCGGGCTACGATACCTACGTCGAACGCCCCGGCTACCGCGTGGAGGCCGACCTGGGTCTCGACGACGTCAACCCCTCGAATTACGACGGCCTCGTCCTTCCCGGTGGCCGCGCCCCAGAATACCTGCGCAACCGCCCGAAGGCCGTCGCGATCGTTCGCCACTTCGTCGAGACGGGCAAGCCGATCGCGGCCAACTGCCACGGTCCCCTGCTCGTCCTGGCCGCCGGCGGCGGGCCAGGACGAACCATGACCTCCTACCCCGAGCTCGAGCCCGACGTTCGCGTCCACGGCGCCGAATTCGTCAACCGAGAGGTCGTCGTCGACGGAAACCTCGTCTCCGTCCGAGGCTGGCCCGATAACGGACCCTGGATGCGGGAATTCGTCCGGATCATGCGGAACCGGAAGAGTTGACACCAATTCCCACCGGGGCGCAGCATCTGACGACCGCGCTCCGGCCGGCTGGCCATCGCAATCTCATCTTTTCAATGGAAGCGACCTTCGAGTCTACCCCGGGCCGGTCAGTCCTCAGACCGGCCAACCTTCGCGCCCTGATCCGCCGACCGGGCCTGGTTCTGAATCGCTTCGTACACCTCGCGACGATGCACCGTCACGTCCTTGGGGGCCTCGATGCCGAGTCGCACCTTGTCCCCCCGGATTTCGATCACGGTCACCGTGACGTTGTCATTGATGATGATGCTCTCATTCTTCTTGCGCGAGAGAACCAGCATTGCCGTTCCCCTCTGGGGCTTTGCGCTCGGCGCGTACATCCATTGCTGTGAGCCAACAGGAGACCGGGAAAGGACGGGATGCCGTTCTCGCCGGTGAATCCCCGGCGTTGCGCAGACCGCCTTCATTCAACTGTACATGCTGAAACGACCCGGTCAAGGGGATGGGTTTTTTTTCATCGGCTCCCGCACGGTGAATCCTAAGAGATTCGTGCAGAATATCCCGCTCCACGCAAGGAGATGCGTTCGTCATTCAGTTCCCAGGCCAACCGCCGGAAATTCCCTGAGAGGGGGGCCGGTCACTCGTCGTGGGTGGCTGAGCAATATCGGCGGTACAGGGGGCCAAGGCCGAGGTCGTAGATTTCGGCCTCGATATCCTCGTCGCGGCCCGAGTGGATCGTCTCGCGAAGTTCGAGGATCAGCAGTTCGATGAACTTGGCCCGGGCCCGCTGAAGGCTTTTGCGAAAGGCTTCGGGACGGACCGGGCTCTTGATGATCTGGGCGAGCTTCTGGGCGATCTCCTCGATCGGGGCGTCGGGAAAGTCGCGACGGAGCTGCAAGACGGTGGCATACCGGTTCTTGGGAGTGGTCGCCTGGTAGGTATCGAGCCGCGTCCAGACGCGATTGATCACCGCTTCACGCCAGACCCGGTCGAAATCCTCGTCGGGCCGGCTGGCGTCGAGCAGGTCTCCAGGGGGTAGCGATTGGACCTTCTTCGCACGGAAGTGGTCGATGATGAGCCGGTGCAGGACGGTCCGGAGGTAATCGCGGAATCGTCCCTTACTCTTGTCGGCACCGGCGAGCTTGCCGGTCAGCAACTTGGTCCAGAATTCCTGCAAGACCTCGTCGGCGAGATGCTTGTCTCGGACCTTCAAATGGATATAGCGGGTGACAGCGTCGTGGTATCGGCCCACGAGCTCTTCCATCGCGGCCTGGCTTTTGGGCCCGGGAGTGTGGGCGCTGCTGATTGTGGTCCAGATCGTGGAGATATCGGTCAGCCGCTCATCGCTCATCGCTTTAATCCGAGAAGGGGAGACGCGAAAAGCATGGGACGGGACTCGGGCCCGCGAACCCGTGAACGCAGGCGGCGCTTTCACAACCGGCGTTCCACGTGGAACCGACCCACCGTTCCCCGCAATCATCGACCCTTCGGCTTCCGGACCATGCTTCGGCGCGCAAACCTGGATCCCTGCCTTCGAGTCGGGCGACATCGGGCGACGCCGCCCACCCCGACCGATCGACCCGGCCCTGTCCCCGCCCCGGCGGAGAGTCGTCCGCCCGTTCCTGGATTCCGACCGGAGCCGTCCCTCGCAGGGAGCGATCCCGATACGCCCGGCAGGATTCGAACCTGCGACCGACGGTTTAGAAAACCGTTGCTCTATCCTCCTGAGCTACGGGCGCCACAGTACCGGCGCCGCTGCTGGCAGCGACCGGGATCCGGAGCGAGTCGACCACCCGGCGAGGTGCGCCCGGCAGGATTCGAACCTGCGGCCTGCGGTTTAGGAAACCGCCGCTCTATCCTACTGAGCTACGAGCGCGACATCCCCTCACAGTGGGATTCTCCGCGATCCGTCGGGGCCTGTCAACTTGTTGGGCGAGACACGCCCGGGGTTCACGCAAATTCCTCGACGGCTCGTGCAGACCGTCGCGATCGTAGGGATTGTCGGCCTGGGGCTCCAGGCACACCCTGGACAAAGGAGGCGATTCGATGAGTGATGGGCGATGGGCGGTGGTCACCGGCGGGAGCCGGGGCATCGGGCGGGGGATCGTCCGCGCGCTGGCGGGCCGGGGCTTTTCGGTCGTCGTCAACTTCCGGGCCGACTCCGGGTCGGCCGAGGCCGCCTGTCGCGAGGCCATCGACCTCGGCGCCCCCAACGCCCGGCCGCTCCGCGGTGACGTCGCCGACCCAGACGGGAGCGTCCGGCTCGTCGAGGAGGCCTCGGCGATCGCCGGCCGGATCGATCTCTGGGTGAACAACGCGGGCGTCGCTCCCGAGTCTCGGGTGGATCTGCTGGAGGCAACGCCGGAGAGCTGGGATCGCGTCCTCGGGACAAACCTCCGTGGTCCCTTCTTCCTCACGCAGTCCGTCGCGAGGACCATGCTCCAGCAACTCGCGGCCGGGGCCATCGAAGAGCCGCAGATTGTCTTCATCACCTCCATCTCCGCCCGGTTCGCCAGTGTGAATCGCGGAGATTACTGTGTCGCCAAGGCCGGGCTGAGCATGGTCGCCCAGCTCTTCGCCGCTCGTCTGGCCGCCGCCGGGATTCGAGTCTACGAGGTCCGCCCCGGTCTGATTGAGACCGACATGACCCGAGGTGTTCACGCCGCCTACGACGAGCGGATCGCCGGCGGGCTGGTCCCGTTGAATCGGTGGGGAACGCCCCATGACGTCGGCCTCGCTGTCGCCGCGATCGCCGACGGATCGTTCCGCTACGCGACCGGTGCCATCCTGGACCTTGATGGCGGGCTCGGACTACGTATCCTTTGACTCGCAACCCCTTCGGCGGGCATCCCAGCGGCGAGCAAACGCCGAGGGTAGGGGGGCCTGTCACGAGAGCCGGGTCGCCGTGTATGATAGGTTTTGGGCGTTCGGGACCTCGGCCGATCCACCCGGCCAGGCACCGATCCGCCTGCCACCGTGATGGGCCCGCGGCCCGTCCGCCACGTCTGCGTGTCGGCGCCGCACTCGATCCGGCGGCCCATCGAGAAAGTTCGGTCAGCGCGATGGAAGAATCGCCTTCGCCACCCGGGCCGTCGAGTCATCCGCTGGTCGGCCGGCGGATCGGGAGCTACCTCGTTCTCGACGCCATCGGTAGCGGCGGGATGAGCACCGTCTTCAAGGCCCGCCATGTCGACACCGGCCTGATCGTCGCACTGAAGGTCCTCTCCGGATCCCTCGCTCGCAGCTCCACGCTCCTGCAGCGCTTCCTCCGCGAGGCCCGGTCAGCGGAGACGCTCGAGCACGGGAACATCGCCACCATCTACGACCGGGGCGTCGACCAGGGCCGGCATTACCTCGTCCTGGAGTACGTCGGTGGCGGCGACTTCCACGACTACGTCCAGCGAAACGGGCCGCTCGGGGTCCAGGAAACGCTCACGGTCATCCGGGGCGTCTGCGGCGGACTCCGCTATGCCGCCCGCCGTGGCCTCATCCACCGCGACATCAAGCCGTCGAACATTCTGCGAACCTCGAACGGCCAGCCCAAGATCATCGACCTGGGTCTGGCGCTCCAGTCCCAGGTCGAGGACGAGCGGGTCACCCGCGAGGGAACGACCGTCGGCACCGTCGATTACATGGCGCCGGAGCAGGCACGCGATAGCCGGGCAACCAGCATCCAGAGCGACATGTACTCCCTTGGATGCACGTTCTACTATCTGCTCGCCGGCGTCCCGCCATTCCCGGGTGGCGACATCACGGAGAAACTGACCCGGCACGCCCGAACCCCCGCGCCGGAGATCCGGGATCTCCGTCCGGAGATTCCGGCGGAGATCTCGACGATCCTCCGTCGGATGATGGCGAAGCAGCCCGAGGACCGCTATGCCGACTACGACCAGTTGATCGAGGCCCTCGAGGCCGCCGCGCGACCGAGCGAGCCCGATCGGGGCGAGACCGCCGTCCTTGAGGCGATCGTTGACGACGATCCATCCGAGGACTGGCCGACCGTGAGCCGAGCGCGGATGCCTCGACCGGATCTGGCCCCGCCCGAGGACGACGACGCCCCGATCCTGCTCGATGCTCTCAGAGATCTGGCCTCGGCTCTCGACGAGCCCCGGCCTCGCGGCGGTTCGCGATCGTCCGAGGCCCGGACGAGTCCGGACCCCGCGGGGAAGGGGCCGGTCGCCCCGGTCGTTGAGGAATCCGCCGAGCTCGACCCCTTCTTCGACAACGACGAGCCGCTCGACGAGGCCATCCCCGCCGCGGTTGCCGAGCCCTTTCCGCGATGGATCTTCCAGACGGCTGGGGTCGCTCTGCTCGCCGTCCTCTTCGTGGTGGGGTTCACCGCGATCCTGGGCGGTCCGGCGGACCGGAAACCCTCACCGGAACCGGACCAAACCGAGCTGGTCCCGCCGCCGGCTCCCCTGGTCGCGCCGCGCGACCCCGCGCCGGCCGCGCCACCGATCGTCCGCCCCAACCGGGCTCAGGGAAGCCTCCACCATCCCATCCCGGTTTTGCCGCCGCCCTGGACCGAACCGGCCGATATCGAGCGCGTCCTCGGCGATCCCCAGCCCGATCCGCCCGGGATCGCCGTCCACCGCAGCCACCTCCCCGACTGGACTCGTGCCCCGACTCCGATTCCGTCCCCGGATCCGAAAGTCGTCGTCCGTCGTCTCCCCGGGCGGACCGAGGGAACCACCGAGCCCACCCTCCACTTCGCCCTCGACCGTCACCGGGCGGGCGTGGTTGAGGTTGCCGACGACGGGCCGCTTCCGGTTGACGATATCCACATGTCGGGCGAGGTCCGGGTCGTCCGCGCCCGTCGCGGCTTCCGTCCGATCGTCCGAATCCTCCGGCCGAGGCCCCGACCGGCGCTCCAGCGGTCGGCGTACTTCGTCCTCGAGCGCAAGCACCTGGTCCTGGAGGGGCTCGACCTCGTCATCGACGCCCGCGACCTGGTCGGGGAACAGAAGGTGTTCTTCGCCTGCTCGGGCTCGCAGCTCACGATCCGGGACTGCACGATCACTGTGATCAACCCGACGCGTCTCCCGTTCACGCTAATCCGCCAGGACCCGTCGACGCAGCCGGACCGGCCGTCCCGAATCCTGCTGGAGCGAACGCTGGTGCGGGGCCGTTCGATGACGGCCGTGGCGTTGACCGGCGGCCCGGTCGACCTGGCGATCGACGGCTCGGCCATCCTCTCGGCCGGCGAGGCGCCTCTGTTCCGAGTGAGGCGGGTCGCAGGCCGCTCCGAGCCGAGGATCTTCCTCGCGAACGCGATCCTGGCCTCGCCCGGACCAATGATCCGGGTCGATCGTAGTGGAGCCGTCACGATCCCGGCTCACCCGCTCTCGATCCGTGCCGACGGCTCGGCGATCGGCCGGCTCGCCGCGACGGGGATCGCCAGCCTGATCACCACCGACGACTCCCGGACGCCACCGGATCGGCTGGTCGCCTGGTCGGGCGAGTCGAATCTCTTCGCCGGTTGGAAGGGAATGCTCGCCCGAGGTCCCGAGCCCAACATCGTCGACAAAGGCCCTGACTCGGCCCGTTCCACGTGGAACGCCTCGGACCAGGGGAGCCGATGGATCGCGCTCGACTGGACCCTCTCCCGCGATCCCACCTGGCTGACGGCCGACGAACTTGCCTCGTTCCTCACCGATCGCCCTGCGCTGGCGAGCCAGCCCTCGCGCCCCTCGGCCGGACTCCTTGCGAAGACGGTCGGCGTCTACACCTATCCGATCGTCCCCGAACCGGCGCCGGCGCTCTTCGCCGCTGGCCCCGGCGAGCTGGTGATGCGGACCGACGACCCCCGATGGCGCGGCGACCTCGGCGCCTTCCTCCGTGATCGGATCTCGCCTGGCAACCGGCAGGTCCGGGTCCGGGTGATCGGCTCGGGCTCGCACGAGATGACCCGGGTTCGCCTCCCCGATGGCCTGACCCTGAAGTTGGTCGTCGAGGTCGATCCCCGGAGCGGCGGCGATCCGCCGAACTGGTCCCCCGCGCCCGGCTCCGCCGGTCCCGGCCTGATCGAGCTGAACGAGGGGACCCTCGCGATCCAGGGGCTGGAGCTCCGTCACGACTCGCGAGCCCGAATGGGCGGCCTGCTCTCGCTCTGCGAGTCTCACCTGATCCTTTCGCGATGCCGGTTGATCGTTCCGCCCGGCCTCTCGGCTCCAGCCGGCGATCTGATCGTCTTCCGTGCCCCGACCACCCGTCCGATGCCCGAGCTGGCCGCAGGCCAGGCCTTCCAATTTCCCGACGACCGGCCAGTCTGCCGACTGATCGACACGATCCTGATCGGTGACCAGGCGGCGATCCGCGCCGAGATCGGGCGAGGGCTCATCGCACTGACGAATTGTGAGATCGCTTCCGACCGTATCGCGTTCGCCCTGGATCCCGGACGTGTGGCTCGCTCGGCCTTCGACGCCGACCTCTGGCTCGACCGTTGCACGATCGCCGCGGGACAATCGCTGGTCGAGCTCGGCCCATGGACGGGACTGCCCGCCGGGCCGGATCGACCCTGGCTGGTTCACTCACGCCATTCCGCCTTCTTCACGATCCATGAGGGCAAGTCTCGTGAAGGAACCTTGCTCCGGTTCAGCGCCGACACCTTCGCCGGCGACCTCCTGTTCTGGCAGGCCGAGGATGATGCGTTCGACCTGGGACGGCTCCTCGCGACGGGCGAGGGAGTCCTGCCGGCCCTTCAGCGAGACGAGATCGAGGATCAGTGGAATAAGCTTTTCTGGCCGTCGAACCATGCCATCCGAAACGTGATCGGCCCCCGTCTCATCGCGCCGAAGTTCCGGCAGCGTCCGGTTCCCGGCCGCATCCTGCCGACCGACCTCGCGCTCGACCCGGGCACCGCCGGCGGACGGGGCGCCGTCCTCGGTGGAATCGCGGGCGAGCCCGGACCAGGCGGGCCGAGCCCCAGGCCGATCCCGAGGGCCACGGCGGTCCCGCACCTTTGATCGGGCCTGCGAGGGGCCGGGGCAGTGCTGGTCCTGCACGCGGAGCCAAAAGGGTCGAGTGGATCGGAACGGGGTCGTGCGAAGAGGGACATGCATCGGTCGCGGACGACCAGAGCCAGTCCCCGTGGACCCGACCGGGGTGAAAAGGAAACGGCACTGCGGCCCTGCCAATCCGGGTTTCCCCCATTGTCGCAGTCCGGGGGCGTTTCGCATAATGAAGGTTATTGACACCCGCGCCAGGACCGCGAGGGGGTTCTCACATGCTTCGGCGCACGATACCCGGACTCATCCTCTTCCTGATCCTTCTGACCCCCAGCGTGGGCCTCGCCCGGCACGGTGGCGGACACATGGGAGGAGGCGGTGGACCGGTCCACCTCGGCGGCTTCCCGATGCCCGCCGGGCCGACGCTCGGCGGTGGGCCTTCCCTCGGCGGGCCTCGCCATCACGGTGGTGTGCCGGGGCTGGCGGCGGTCGGTGGCGGATACGCGGCCTTCGGGTACTTCTGGCCGTACGAGTACGCGATTGGACCGGGTCTGTACTATTCCCCGCCATACCCGGGTGCGGTGATGAGCCCGTACGGTTACGACCCGCAATTCGGTGCCCCGTTGCCGCCGCCGATGGTGGTTCAGCGTCCACTCCTGCCGCCGCCCCCTGCTCAGGCCCTCCCCGCGCCCGCTCCGTCAACCCGCAAGCCGTCCGATCCCGACCGTGCCGCCCACCTGCTGACCCTCGGCGATCGTCTTTTCCGCGGTGGTAATCTCAAGAAGGCCGAGGAACGCTATCAACAGGCACGGGCCGCGGCCCCCGATCGTGCTGCGCCTCACCTTCGGCTGGCCGAGCTGGCGATGGTCCGCGGCCGATACGCCGAGGCCGCCTCTCGGCTCCGCGACGCCGAGACCGCCGAGCCCGGCTGGCTCGCCGCCGTCCCCGACATCGAATCGATCTACGGCGAGCCCGAGAAGTTCCTGCAGCAGCTCAGCCGACTGGAATCCTTCGTCCAGGCGCACCCCGACGACCGAGATGCCTGGCTTCTCCTGGGTGCCCACTGGTTCCTCTCGGGCCGGACCGCCCGGGCCGCCGACGTCTTCCTCCGACTCGACGACCCCAACCGGAAACCCGACGTGGCCCTTTCCGCGTTCCTCTTCGCCAGCAACCACTCCCCGCCGAACAAGACTGGGGTGGGGCAGGGGGATGGTCCCGAAAAGCCCCCGGCCGAGGCCCACTAGAAAACCTCGGCCCCTCCGAATTGACCACCCTCCTGGATCCGTCCAACGAGGCCCCATGTCCGTTCCGAATCGCTATTACGCCGCCGCCTGTCAGACCGACCTGCCTTGCCCCCGCGATCGTCGGGCGATCCCGGAACGAGTCGGATACCTGCTCGGGATGATCGACCGTGCCGTGATCGGCTACGGACCGTTCTTCGACATCAAGCTCGTCGTCTTCCCCGAGTTCGCCCACGCCGCGCCGATTTACGAGACCGTCGACGAACTGATCGACCGCCTTGCCGTCCCGATCCCGAACGAGCACACCGACCGCTACATCGAAAAG
>DAHZZC010000291.1 GCA_027435495.1 Planctomycetales bacterium | reverse complement strand
ATGAGGCGGGCGGTATCGCGGGGGTGCAATCCGGCGGTCGGCTCGTCGAGGATGTAGCAGGCGCCGATCAGTCCCGAACCGAGCTGCGCCGCGAGCCGGGCGCGTTGCAACTCGCCGCCGGAGAGCGTCTCGGAGCCTCGGTCCATCGAGAGATAGCCGAGGCCGACCTCGACCAGGTATCGAAGCCGCCCGGCAACCTCGGCGAGCATCGGCTCGGCGACCGCGTCGGCGGTGGGCCGATGGGCCTCGACGAAGGCCAGGGCCTCTTCGGCGGAGATCGCGGAGAGCTCGGCGATGGTCCGGCCCGCGAAGCGGACAGCGCGGGCCTCGGGGCGAATCCGGGAACCGCCGCACGACGGGCAGGCGACCGGCTCCCGGTAGGCGTCGAGGGCCCGGAGGACGGGCTCGGAACGCGTCTCATCGTACGCGCGATCGAGCAACGCGGCGATCCCCGCGAACGAGGCGGCCGGCTCGCCCTTCCAGAAGCCTGTACGGGTGGCCTCGGACCACTCGCCGACCGGCCGATCCGGGCCGATCTTGTGTCGGGCGAAGAAGTCGCGGATGGGCGTCTCAATTTCAGAAGCGGCTGGCTCTCGGCGGCCCTCAGCCAGGATCGTCCACGGGACGACCGCCCCGCCCGACCACGATCGCGAGAGGTCCGGAATCGAGAGATCGGCGCGGAAGGTTGGACGCCAGCCGAGGCCGTTGCACGACGGGCAAGCGCCATGGGGACTGTTGAAGCTAAAACTGCGGGGCTCGATCTCGGCGAGGCCGGCGCCGCACGATGGGCAGGCGAGGTGGACGCTCAGTGTTCGCTCGTCCCAGGGCGGGTCTGATCCCGGCGCCTCGACCAGCGCCACGATCCGACCGTCGGCGAGCTTGAGGGCGAGGTCGAGGCTTTCGGCGAGGCGGGGACGGATGCCCTCGCGGATCACCAGGCGATCGACGACCGCCTCGATCGAGTGGGACCGGTTCTTCGCGAGCTTCGGCGGCGGCTCGCCGACCTCAATCAACTCTCCATCGACCCGGGCGCGGAGCAGACCTGCGCTCTTGATGGAGCGGAAGGCCTCGGCGTGCTGGCCCTTGCGGTCGCGGACCAGGGGGGCCAGGAGCTGAACCTTTCGTCCGGCCGGGATCGCGAGCAACTGGTCGACCATCTGCTCGGGAGTCTGGGCGAGGATCGGAGCCTCGCAACTCGGGCAATGCGGGACGCCGGCACGAGCGTAAAGAAGCCGCAAATAATCATAAATTTCCGTGAATGTGCCCAGCGTGCTACGCGGGCTGGGTGTTCCGGCGTGCTGGTCAATGGCGACGGTTGGGGGCAGGCCCTCGATCGCGTCTACGTCGGGTGGCTCGGCCTGCTCGAGGTACTGCCGGGCATAGGTCGAGAGGCATTCGAGGTAGCGGCGTTGACCCTCGGCGTGGATCGTGTCGAAGGCGAGTGAACTCTTCCCCGATCCGCTGACGCCGGTCAGAACGACCAGGCGGTCGCGGGGCAAATCGACATCAATCGAGCGCAGGTTATGGACCCGGGCCCCACGGACCCGGATCGTCTCGATCGTCGCCGGATTTGAGGGCGGATTGGGAGGCGTCGTCGGGGTTGACTCGCTGGCTGTCCGGGAGCGGGTCTTGTTCACGAGGATGGACCGTCGTCGAGGTTGGAGGGGTCGAACCGGCTTCCCGGCGGCTCCAGCTTACCCACGACGGCCCGCCGTGCGAACACCCGGACCGTTTGCGCTCGCAGGATCGAAGCCCGTCTCTTGTGACAGGGCGGAAAAATGTGGCAAACGCGTATCGCAAGAGGCGCCAAGAGTTTCAGAGAAACGGCCTGAATGGAATGCTGGGAAAATGGCCGGGGACTTTTCCGTTTTTTGCTCGGGTGAGGCATATTATTTATAGTCCCTTCGTGCGCCCTTCGAGGGCGAGCCGGCCGACCTTCTGCACCGGGTCGAGAACCGAGCATGGTGCATCGGCGGCCATCCCGATGTCCAAGCGGAACAACGAGAATCAGAAGGCGCGTCTGGCGCTTTCGCTCGCAATGGGAATAAGAGCCGGCGCATGGGCGAAGGAAAATGGCGTCCCGAGGCAGACGGCATACGCCTGGGCGCGAATGCCCGAGGTCCTGAAGGCGGTCGATCAGATCCGGGCCCGGTTGATTGACCGGGCGATCGGCCGGCTGACCGAGCATGCGATTCAGGCAGCCGAGGAGATCACACGGCTCTCGAAGGAGGCCGAGAGCGAATCGGTCCGCCTCCAGGCCTCGCGCGCGGTGCTCTCAGAGATGCTCACCATCACGGACTACGCGACGATGGAGCGCCGACTGGCGGCGGTCGAGCGCCGCCTCCGGCAGACGGAGGTGCGGGCGTTGGACAGGTAGGGGGTAGGCACCAATCAATTCGGACGCCGATCGAGGCAGGCCGGGACCAGGGGCCCGGCCGCTCGTCGGGCGTCCCGATGAGCATGATTGCCGAATTCAGGGACGAACAGCTCACGCTCCATCGCGCGGCCGAACCTCAGGCGGCCGTCAATCGGCTAGGGCCTGTCTGACAATTAGGTATTTTGCCTGGGAGGCTTCATATGTAGAATCCTTTCGATCATTGCGACCATCCAAAGAGCAACGTAGTCGACCGCGAGTTTATCGTATCGGGTTCCCAGAGCGCGGCAGTCCTTGTACCAATTGACGACCCGCTCGATGATATTCCGTTGTCGGTAGGTCGCTACGTCGAAGTTCTCGTCCCGCGGTTGGTCCGACCGCGTCGGGATCACGGCCTTGATGCATCGCTTGGAGCACCAGAGGCGGATGCGTGGGTAGCTGTAGCCCTTGTCCCCGGCTAACTGTTTGGGCCAACGCCGGCGACCCTTCACTCGCGACAAGGCCACTCGTTCCATGACCGCCTCGAACGCCGTCGACTCATGTTGTTGGCCCGGCGTGACGAAGACCGCCAGCACAATCCCATGACGATCACAGATCAGATGCACCTTGGTCCCGAAGCCGCCCCGCGAGCGTCCGAGCGCATGATCTTGTGGCTCTTTGAGTTGCGTCGCCCTGTTTCCGCCCAGTGCGCGGCCTTCGATCGGCTCCCGCCGCGCCCCCGCAGCCGCACGGCTGGCGCGAATGACCGACGCATCGATACACCAGAGTTCTCGACTGATCCGACCGGCATCGTCCAATTGGTCGAGCAACGTGGTGAGGATTCTCGACCAGGTCCCGTCCTTGCGCCACAAGTTGAAGCGATCGTAGACCGTTTGCCAGGGGCCATAACGCGGTGGCACATCGCGCCACGGCGCCCCCGTGTGGAGATGCCAGAGGATGCCGTTGACCAAGGGGCGGTGCGGATGCCAAGGCGGACCAGCCCCAGCCCAGTGAGTCGGGTGGGGAAAGAAGTAGGCGATCCGGTTCCACTGGGAGTCGGTGACCTCATAGCGGGGCATCAGAGAGGGCTCCCGTCGGAAAGCTCCACCCTCAGGACACGGACACATTAAATTATACGCAAAAGACATATTGCCAGACAGGCCCTAGCCGCCGCAGACGGCGGACACCTCATCTGCCGATTGCGTCTCGATCCAGAACGGGACGCTGCGAGAATTGGATGGCTTGCCCTGGCTCGTCTGGCAGCAGCAGGGCTCCGGCCAGATTCTTCTCATGGAACCCGGATCAAGGCCGAGGCGAACCAGGTCGTATTGCGCACTCCTGCGATACGGGATCGAGACCGGAATCCTCGGGTCGATCGCTTCGTGAATCGACAACTTCCGCTCGTCCCCGGAGAACACCGCCGTGCCCAGCTTGCTGAAGACCGCGCGTCGGATCGCGGCGCTCGAGAAGTCGCTAGTCCCGAGGTCGAAGGGCCCCGACGATCGATCGCCCTGGGACTGGTTTGCCGACGGGTGCTCGTGTGGCCTTCCGCCGGGTGAATGCACGGTCCATGCCCGCGCCCGACCGGCCCAGCGGCCACCGGAGGGAGACTGGCGGACCTGGCTGTTGCTCGGCGGGCGAGCGGCCGGAAAGACGCGGACCGCTGCCGAGTTGGTCCGGCGCTGGGCGGAGTCGGGCGAGGCCCGGCGGATCGGGCTGGTCGCCGCGACGGCGGCCGACTATCGCGACACCATGATCCAGGGGCCGAGCGGGCTTCTCACGATCGCCCCGCCCTGGAACCGGCCCCGGTACGAGCCCTCGAAGCGCCGGCTCGTCTGGCCGAATGGGGCCATCGCGCTTTGCCTGTCGGCCGATCAGCCCGAGCGTGCCCGGGGGTTGCAGTTCGATCGGCTCTGGTGCGACGAGCTGTGTGCCTGGCGGCATCCCCGGCGGATGTGGGAGACGGTCCTGCTCTGCCTTCGGCTGGGCGAGCGCCCACGGGCGATCGTCACCACCACGCCGAAGCCGATCAAGCTTCTGACCCGCATCCTCGGCGATCCGACCACACGGACAACCCGCGAGACGACGTTTGCCAACGCCCGGCACCTGGCGCCCGAATTCATCAACGAGATTGCGGCGATGTACCAGGGGACCCGGCTCGGCGATCAGGAGCTTCATGCGGAGATCGTGGACACCTCGGCGGCGGCGCGGTTCCCTACGTTCAGCGAGGCGCGGCACGTCGCCGATCGGGCCGAGTACGTTCCCGGGCTGCCGGTCCGGGTGGCGATCGATTGCGGGCTCTCCCGGCACGTCGGGGCGCTGTTCTTTCAGGTCCGCGAGCGAGACGCGGGGCCGTCGGGTGGGGGCGTCCGGCGGATCCTCTCGGTCTTCGGCGATTATTACGCTGTGGACCGAACCAGCGCCGACAACGCGACAGCCATCAAGGAGGTGGCACACCGGCTCTGCGGCGGGCGGCTCGATCGGGTCTACCTCGATCCGGCCGCGACGGCCCGAAGTGGGATCGGCCCGGCGGCTCGGGGCGAGTTTGCCCGCGTCCTCGGCGACCGGATCACCGAGTGCTGGCCCGTCCATCGGGTGCTGGAGGGGCTCGATCAGGTCGAGATCCTGCTCGGGGCACCTCCACGCGATCCCGACCTCTGGATCCATCCTCGATCCCGATTCCTCATCGAGAGTTTTAAAACCTACCGACGCGCCGAGCGCGCCGGCGAGATCCTCGACGTACCGGCCGATCCCCAGCACCCCGCCGAGGAGGCCATCGACTCGCTTCGGGGCGCCGTCCGCGCGACGTTCCCCGAGGGACGCGTGGAGCCAGCCCCGCTCCGAACGCTCGACCTGCGGGACTGGTCGGTGCGGTGACACGAGCGGATCGGAGCGGCCACGATGGGGTTACGGGGCGGAGAATCGGCGAGCGAAATGGGTACGAGATTTGAATCTCTCCAGGAGACTGATGAGGAGAGCCGATCTGGACCGACTGAATGATGGATCGTTGTCGCTTGACAATGAGGACGGCGCAGTGGATAATCCAACTCCTGTGACCTATGGTTCAGTCGAGACCGGTGACTTTGTCCCTGAGCCTCGACAGGAGGACAACATGACTCTCAAGCACCTCAATCGAGAGATCGAGCCGCGAATTCCTGCGCGCCCGGCCGGACAGGTGGGTGCACAAGAGTCTTGCGAGCGCAAGGCGAATCCTCAGGTGCGCCCTGAAGTTCTCAAAATCTTCAATGCTCGTTGGAAGCACAACGAATCTGGGTGCCTCCTGCTGTCGGGTCGTTGATCATTGCTGTGGTCAACCTGTCTTATCTTAGTGTCGACGAAGTTGTCGCGCTTCATGATAGCGTCATGACGCAGGTTGGCACCTCACCCGCTCCTCTCCTGCGACCCCACCTGCTAGATTCTGCCCTGCATCGACTCCAGCACTTGGCTTGCTACGACCCGGGTGCAGACGTCGTGTCGCTGGCAACACGCTTGGCTGTGGGCATCTCTCAGGCCCAAGCCTTCCAGGACGGTAATAAGCGAACGGCTCTCATCGCCACCGACACATTTCTGGCGTTGAACGGTCATCGCCTCGATGCTAGTTCCGATATGTTCGCGTGCTGGCTTATATGTGTCGCCGGAAATGTCAGCAATGATGATCTTGATCTCATTGCTGAACATTTTGGGCTGGATCTCGCTGTTGAATTCGAATCTCTTCCTAG
>DAHZZC010000290.1 GCA_027435495.1 Planctomycetales bacterium | reverse complement strand
CGCTGACCTTGGTCGTCAGGAAGATCTTGTCTCGCAGGTTTGGCGACTCGGCCAGGAGCTTGCCAAAAGCGCGCTCGGTGTCGCCGCCGTTGTCGGCGGGGGCCATGTCGAGGTAGTTCAACCCGCGTTCGATGGCCTTGTGAATGTGCTTGTAATTCTTGAGGGTGATCGGATCGCCGCCACAGACGACCTCCGAGATCATCATCCCGGTCCGGCCAAGGCGTCGATAGGCCATCCCCGGCTGTCGGTTGCGCCCCTCCTCGGCGGGCTCGCCCGAGGCGCGGCCGGAAGCCTCGCGTCCGAGGGCGGGATTCGCCGCCGCCCCGAGGGCGACCGCGGCGGTCCCGACGCGCAGGAAATCGCGTCGGTTGGCGTCCGGGGCGGATTTCGGGTTCGTCTCCATCGGGCTCTCTCCTCGGGTTGAGGGGCCATCGGCGCCCCGTCCCTCCGGGATCGGCGAGGCGCCCGGAGAGACGGAGTAAGCAATCCTCGGGCCCTGGATCCTCGATCGTCCGGGGCGACGGGTCGCGGATCAAAGCTGGCCGCAGTCCTGGATCTCAATCTTGCCCTGCGGCGTTCCGCTCCGCGAGCCGAGGGCCTCGATCTTCTGGACGAGATCCATCCCGTCGACAACCTCACCGAAGACGACGTGCTTGCCGTCGAGCCAGGAGGTGACGACCGTCGTGATAAAGAACTGCGAGCCGTTGGTGTTCGGACCGGCGTTCGCCATCGAGAGCAGGCCGGGGCGGTCGTGCTTGAGCTGGAAGTTCTCGTCCTTGAACTTCGAACCGTAGATCGACTTCCCGCCGGTCCCGTTGTGGTTGGTGAAATCGCCTCCCTGGAGCATGAACTGCGGGATGACCCGGTGGAACGAGGACCCCTTGTAGCCGAATCCCTTCTCGTGGGTGCAGAGCGCGCGGAAGTTCTCGGCGGTCTCGGGCACCACGTCGTCGAAGAGGTCCATGGTGATCCGACCGGCGGGCTTGCCGTCGATGGTGATCTCGAAAAAGACGCGCGGCCTGGCCATGTTTCTGTCCTCGAAGGAATACCGGTGGTCGATCCGGGCGCCCTTCGCCCGGTCCGGGCGCGGGCGCTTGACAGCTCAACAGGATACCCATCCCCCCGCGCCGGTCCAAGCGAGGAGCCCGATCGTTGGGTCCCCTCATCTCTCGCGGATCGCCAAGTCCCCATTCTCGCCGAGACATTCTATGGTCCGTATATCGGGGTCCAGCTGAGCCTGATTGTGCCGATGCCGCCCCGATCTCTGGTCGCGCGCAGGGTCCAGGTGGACCTGTGCCGGTCGATCCGATGGGCCAGGTCCACGACGAGTCAGCTAGCGGGGAGGGGACAATGGGGAAGACATCCGGATCGATCGCGGGCGTTCGGCGGGCGATGAAGGGCCGGACCGGGCTGCGGAGAAGAGTGCTGTCGGTCGACCTTCTCGAATCGAGGCAATTGCTCGCCCAGTCCATCTCCATCGTAGCGACGGGCGGCTCGACCACGATCCCCGCCGGGGCCTCGGATTTCAACGACACCGGGACCTACTCAATCGATTCCAGCGCTCTGACGGCCGCGACCTCGCCGATCGTCCTCCATGCGACCAACCAGATCCTCTTCCAGTCCTCGGTCAGCGGCCTCCAAGCGAGCCTCGATGCCTATTCACTAGGGAATATCACCGTCCAGTCGAACCTTTCGACCCTGCCCGGCTACGACATCACGCTGAGGGCGGACAACTCCGCCGCCGCCGCGGGCACCACCCAGGACGGTATCGATATCGTCAACAACGCCACGATCACCTCAAAGGGGAACCTGACGATCGCCGGCGTCGGCGACTCGTCGAACACCTCGGTCGGTGCGAATGGTATCTACCTCCAGCCGGGAACGGGCCTGGCGGTCGTGGGAGGCGGCAGCCTCACTGTCGACGGGAGTGTGTTCGGGGCCGCGTCCACCTACGGCCACAATGTCGGCGTGCTGGTCGGCGGCGGATCGTCGATCACGAACGACACGGGCCCAATCACCGTCAACGGAACGGGCTATGGCACCGCGGGTGACCGGGGCCTGGATTACGGCGTCCTGGTCGATGGCGGGTCGATCTCGACAGGCTCCGGAAGCGTGACGGTCAACGGGACCGGCGGAGCGGGTGGAAATAGCGATAACGGCGTCCTCGTGTGGGCCTCGGGCACCTACTCCGATCCGTTGAGCCTCGGAACCGGAGGGACCAGCACGTCGGCCTCGATCACCTCGGGCAGCGGCGCCGTCACGGTGAACGGGACCGGCGGCGGGACCGGGTCGTCCGCGAACGAGTTCGGGGTTCTGGTCGACACGGGCGGCT
>DAHZZC010000289.1 GCA_027435495.1 Planctomycetales bacterium | reverse complement strand
GCGCGCCGAGCGAAGGTGGAGACCGCACGAGGCCGAGCGGACGACGAATCCGATGGGACGAGAGGCCGAAACGACAGCCTCCAGCCCCAGCGCAGCCATGGATGCCCCGCCAAAATTACAGCGACAACGCAAGCCCCTCCGCGGGATGGCGCGCGTCGCCCGGATCGCTCGCGGGACCGCACTCTTGCCTCGCGGATGACATTCGTAGGACGATAGAGGCCCGGTCGAACGCCTCGCGCCGAAGCGCGAGACCCTTGCGATGTTTCAGGCGGCGGCAGGCCCGCCCACCCATCCGGAGATCCTCGAATGAGTCGAACGACATGGCTGGCGGCACTGATCGTTCTGGTCGCGCCAGGACGCGGGCCCGGGCAGGACCTCGCCGATGAGCCACCCCAGGCGGTCGGTCTCCGGATGGTCGGCGCCTTCCAGGGCGGTGCTTTCCAGGGCGGCCAGGACAACCAGGGACACAAGGTCCGGATCGAGATGGAGGGCGGCCAGACGCTCGAAGGTTACATCGATTCCCAGCCCTTCATCGTCGACGGCGACCTCGGCCGGTACACGATCTGGCCCACGAAGATCCGGACCATCCAGTTCCTCAAGCGGTCCAACGTCGAGGTCGAGGACGAGGACGAGCCCGAACCGAAGCCCCACCCTCAGCCCAACCCGCGTAACCCGCGGGCGATGGGGATGATGGGCCAGATGGGCGGCGGAATGATGGCCCAGATGGGCGGCGGAATGATGGGCGGCGGAATGATGATGCAACAGCCCACGCTCATCCGAGGCAAGCTGACAACCACCACGGGCAAGGTGATCGTCGGCGACATCCATGTCCGGCCGAACTTTTCGCTCACGCTCGATTTTGGCTTCCTCGCCGTGGCGCCCGAAAAACTCCGAACGCTCACCATGATCGAGGCCGAGGCCGATCCGTCCGGCGCGCCGTCGACTCCCCCAAACGCCGGGCCGAAGCCTACCACCGGCCCCCAACAGCCTCCGTCGCCACCCGGGCAGGGCAATACCCGTTCGGGTCGCCAAAAGGGCTCGAAGCCCGGATCGACATCCTGATCCCCGGGAGATTTTCGAGACAGTGGCGAGGAGTCGGGGCCGAACTTGGTCCCGAGAAGGAGCGGCTCGCTCGAAGCCCAATCCCAGAAGGAGCGCCGAGATCAGGCTGTGATCGGCGCTCTCATTGGTCGTCAAATGTGTTGAAGGAACCAGTCTCGCTCACGTTTCGATCTGGTCAGGGACAGGCTCGGTCGTGGCGTCCGGGGGTGGGCCGGCCGGGGTGGATCAATCGGCTGGCGTCTCGTCGGCCGAATCGTCGTCGGGGAGGTTCAGTTCCTTGATCCGCCGGTAGAGCCGGGGCCGCGAGATCCCCAGAATCTCGGCGGCTCGCGACTTGTTGCTCCGCGACTGCCGGAGCGCGGTCTCGATCGCCCGACGCTCGACCTCGGTGAGTAGCTCGTCGAGGGGCCGGGCTGGGTCGGGGGCGGCCGGGGGATTGTAGGCGCCGCCGCGCTGGCCGCGGATGGCGGCGGGAAGGTCGTCGGGCCCAATCCGGTCGCGGCCGGCGCCGGCACGGGCGTGGGCATGTTCGACGACCCGCGTCAGTTCCGGGAGGTTGCCCGGCCAGTCGTGAGCGATCAGGACGTCGATGGCCTCGGGGACGAAGCCGGCTCGCTGGGGACCACCCCGGCGGTTGATCCGCTCGAGAAAGTGCTGAGCGAGCGCCGGTAGTTCCTCGCGGCGGTCGCGGAGCGGGAGCAGGCGGACGACCAGAACGGTCATCGCGTGGTAAAGGTCCGCGCGCAAGCGATCGTCGCGGACGGCCTCCTCGGGGTCGCCGACGGTCGTCCCGATCAGGCGGACCGGGGAATCGAGCGCATCGACGAGCCGGGCCTGCAAGTCGCGTGGCAGTGCCAGAACCTCGTCGATGAGGATCGTCGCGCCCTCGCCGAGTGAGAGTCGGGGGCGGCGTCGGGGCGCCTCCGGGCCGTTCTCGTGCGGACTTCCCGTGGCGCCGAAGAGTTCGCGCTCGAGGATCTCGGCCGGCATCGCCCGGCCGTCGAACGGCAGGAACGGGCGGTCGCCGGTGGGGCTGCTCTGGTGGATCACGCGGGCGACGTGCCGCTTGCCGGTCCCGGGCTCGCCGATGATCAGGACCGGAACGGTCGAACCGGCGGCGAGCCGGACCTGCTCCATCAGCCGGCGGTGCGACGACCCCGCGCCGACGATCGAGTCGGTGCCGAACCGGTCGAGGAGCCGGCGTCGGATGGCCAGCAGTTCGGCGGCGAGCCGGCCCAACTGCGAGTCGGGGACGCTCGGCGGATGGGCCTCGTCGCGGACGGTTCCAAGCAGTCCGATGAGTGCGCCGGTCTCGTCGGTGAACGGCCAGAACTCGACCCTGCGCCAGAGGCGCTGGCCATCGGCCCGATGGATGAGCGTGGGGCTGCCGGCGGGCTGTCCGGCCATGGCCTCGGGGGGTGGTCGGAAGCTGGCGGCCAGTTCCGAGGCGTCGCCGGACCGCGCCGACCCGTGCGCCGGGCAGGCGATTCCGGCGGCGGACTCTGGCGGATAGCCCGTCAGCTCTTCCCAGGCGCGATTCGCCCAGACCAGCCGAGGGACGGGGTCCATCCAGAAGACAGGCTCGCGCGATCGCTGCCAGTTCGGGTCCGGCTCGAATGCCGGGAGACGTGAAGTCGGCATCCTTGGGTTCTTTGTCCGTTGCCCTTGATCCTGCAACTTCGCTCTCTGGAGAGGATCGCGCAGACCTGCCGCGAAGGCAAGAAAAAACCGCGCGAAAGCCGGAAACTATCCCCACTCACGCCGGGATTGACCGAACCGAGGATCGCCGACGGTCGAGGACTCTTCCCGAGGACCATCCCCCGACCGCCCACGGGGTTCAGCCCAGGACATGCCCCCTGGGAGCGCGGGCGTCCCGCCCGCATGTCTTTGCGGGCCTGCATATCTTCACGAGGCTGGCTGGCTGTGTGGGCGGGCGGGACGCCCGCGCTCCCAGCAGGCCCAAAGGTGTCCGACCTGCCATTCGTATATGTATATGTATATGACTCCTTTAGGCGGGTGTGGAATCTGAATCTGGAATCTGAAGCCAGGACAGGACGTGCCCCCTGTGCCCCCTGGGAGCGCGGGCGTCCCGCCCGCATGTCTTTGCGGGCCTGCATATCTTCACGAGGCTGGCTGGCTGTGTGGGCGGGCGGGACGCCCGCGCT
>DAHZZC010000288.1 GCA_027435495.1 Planctomycetales bacterium | reverse complement strand
ATCATCCTGCCGGAGCTTCCCCACCTGGTCCGCGAGGCCCAACGTTGATCGAATCGCTCAGCGATCGAGCCACGGGTCCCAGAGCGGATCCACGGACGAGTGGACCGTCTCCGATTTCGCCAGGACCTTCCTGGGATCGAGGATCGGGGGACGGGCCGAGTTCGATCGGCGGAACAGGTGCGGAACGAACCGGCTGGTATTCCGGGTGATGAGGCCGTCGTCCTCGCGAAGACCGACTCCGCAGGCGTGGCCGTTGACGATCCAGCTCCCGACGACCGGATGGCGGCCCTCGAAGTTGGGAAGTGGCAGGAACGCCTGATAGACGCGCGGGCCCTCGTCTTCGCCGGGGCTCTCCGCGAGGATCCGACCGTCGCGGACGATCCTCACGTCGGACCCCTCGCGCGAATAAAACGGCTTCGAGACATAGGTCGAGCCGATCGGCTCGAATCCGGACGGGAGCAGGTACGGGCTTCCCGGAAACAGCTCCCAGAGAATCGGCAGGATCGCCTTGTTGCTGAGGATCATCTTCCAGGGAGGTTCAAGCCATTGCGTTCGACCGACCGGCAGATGGAGGCCGAATGGCTCGAGGAGCATCCATTCCCACGGATAAAGCTTGAAGAGGATCTCAATCGCTCGCTCTTGCAGATCAGTGAAGGCGCCTCGGCCGGCGTGCCAACCAATCTGCTCCATGTCGAGGAACTGCGTTTTGAGCCCGGCCTGGATGGCGGTGTCGCGAAGATACGTGGCGGTCATGACATCTTCGATCGCCCCGCCCGGCGCGGCGAAGGCGACCCGCGCGCCGAGGTCGCGACGCACCCGCCTCCACGCCTCGATCAGCCGCTCGTGGATGCTGTTGAACTGGTCGAACGGTCCCTCGGCCAGATCGATGCCTGCCGAGGCGAGGAGGTCACGCGACCAGAACCACTGGATCACGGCCGCTTCGAGCAGGGCGGTTGGGGTGTCAGCGTTATATTCCAGCAGCCTGGGCGGGCCGGAGCCGTCAAATTGCAGGTCGAATCGGCCGTAGATTGTGTGCTCGTCGCGCTCCCAGCTCCAGGCGACCCAACCGTGATAGGCCTCGGAGATTCCCAGCTCGCCGAGCCGACGCTCCTTCACGACATGCTCGACGGCCTCCAGGCACATCTCGTTAAGCCGGTACGTGGCCGTCTCGATCGTATCGACCTCGGCCGATTCGAAGAGGTAATACGCGCCCTCGTCCCAGTAGGGAACGCCGTCAATCGAGTGAAACAGCAGGCCCTGCGACTCGACGGTCTTCGGCCAGTCGGGGCGAGCGGGGGTCTCGATCCGGAGCATGGGCGCATCCCTCCCGAAATCCGGCTCAGGCGCTGAAGCCACCCCGGCCAAATCCGCCGAACCCGCCGCGGACCGACGGTGCGGCGGTCGTCCCGCGCGATCCCGAGAAAACACGCGTCCCCACGAAACCGCCACCGTGGCCGCCGGACGTGGACTGGTCCTTCTTCTCCTCGTCCTGAGTCCGCGACTGACACCCGACCACGGTCATGGCCGTCCCGAGCAGCACCAGGGAAATCGTCGCCGTCGTTTTTTTCATCGGAGCCTTTGCCATTCGGAAGAAGCCGATCGATCGCCTGTCGGGAGAGATCCCCAGATCGGCCGGGATTTCCTGAGGATTCGTCGAGAAGGCATCGGCATTCATGGAAATCCAGCCGAGGTGCCTCGGATTCTGTCCTGTCGGGCCTCGACTGGATGATCCGGCTCGGTCATCCT
>DAHZZC010000287.1 GCA_027435495.1 Planctomycetales bacterium | reverse complement strand
ACTGCTGGACTTGGCCGCCGGAATCCGCTTGTCGGCCTACCGCAAGCAGGTCCGTGGCCCGAAGCGTCCGCAGCCCAAGCGGGAGAGCGGGGCGAAGATCAAGCACGTCTCCACGGCAAAACTACTGGATAAAAGGAAAGGGAGTACATAACTCCACCTTCAAAGCCCTGGTTCGCCCGAGGTTATCATGGCCACTCGCATCGTCATCGACCCCGTGACCCGGATCGAGGGGCACGCGAAGATCACCATCCAGCTCGGCGACGACGGGAAGGTCGTCGACGCGCGGTTCCACGTCGCGGAGTTCCGCGGGTTCGAGCGGTTCTGCGTCGGGCGCCCGCTCTGGGAGATGGCCGCGATCACGGCGCGTGTCTGCGGGATCTGCCCGGTGAGCCACCTCCTGACCTCGGCAAAGGCGGGTGATCGGATTCTCTCGGTGGCGCCGCCGCCTGCCGCGATCAAGCTCCGCCGTCTGATGAACCTGGCACAGATTGTGCAATCGCATGCTCTGAGCTTCTTCCACCTCAGCGCGCCCGACCTGATCCTCGGCTTCGATTCCGACCCCGCGCAGAGAAACGTCTTCGGCCTGATCGCCGCCGATCGCGAACTTGCCCGCGGTGGCATCCGGCTCCGCCAGTTCGGCCAGGAGATCATCGAGCACCTCGGCGGGAAGAAGGTGCATCCCGATTGGTCCGTCCCGGGCGGGGTGCGCCAGCCGCTCACCGAGGCCGGTCGCGCCGCGATTCGTGCGTGGATCCCCGAGGTCAAGGCAACCGTCCTCGACGCCCTCGGCCGGTTCAAGGGCCTGCTCGATCGCTATCGCGACGAGGCCGAATGCTTCGGCAATTTCCCCTCACTGTTCCTCGGGCTCGTCGGCGACGACGGGACCTGGGAGCATCACGACGGATGGATTCGAGTCGTCGACGCTCAGGGAGGGATTGTTGCCGACCGCCTCGACCCCCAGCGCTACATGGACTACATCGGCGAGGCGACCCAGTCCGATTCTTACTTGAAGTTTCCCTATTATAAACCGATGGGCTATCCCGACGGCATCTACCGGGTCGGTCCGCTGGCCCGGCTGAATCTCTGCGATCGGATGCCAACCGAACTGGCCGAGCGCGAGCGTCTGGAGTTCCGCGACCGGTTCGGCACGGCGTCCTCGTCGTTCCTGTATCATCAGGCACGGCTGATCGAGATCCTGGCGGGCGTTGAGGGAATTGCCGAAGCGATCGAGGATTCTGACGTCCTCTCGGACCACATCCGCGCCCGGGCGGGGATCAACCGGCTGGAGGGTGTCGGCGTGAGCGAGGCCCCGCGCGGGACACTGTTTCACCATTACAACGTCGACGAGCACGGCCGGATGGTCCGCGTCAACCTCATCATCGCAACCGGCCAGAATGGCCTAGCGATGAACCGGACCGTCCAGCAGATCGCCGAGCGTTTCATCGATGGCCCGACGATTGCCGAGGGCGTTTTGAACCGACTGGAGGCCGGCATCCGCGCGTTCGACCCTTGCCTGAGCTGCTCGACGCACGCGGTCGGCTCAATGCCGATGCTCGTCCGGCTGATCGGAGCCGACGGCCGCCTGCTTGACGAGGCCCGGCGCGGATGAGCGCGGGGAAAATCCTCGTGATCGGCTACGGGAACACGATGCGGACTGACGACGGCGTTGGGCCGTGGATGGCGTCGGCGGTCGCCTCGTGGGGGTTGGACGCCGTCGAATCAATGGCCGTACATCAGCTTACGCCCGAACTGGCCGATCCGATCGCACGGGCACGGCTGGCGATCTTCGTGGACGCGAAACCAGCCGAAGAGCGAGGATCGGTTGAGGTCGCCAGGCTGGAACCCTCGGACGCGCCGGGCTACTCGGGGCACCTGAGCGATCCCCGGTCGATCCTCACGCTGGCCCGATTGGTCTTCGGGCAATCACCGAGGGGATGGCTGGTCACGGTCCCGGCGACGGATTTCTCAATCGGCGAGGGCCTTTCCTCGACCGCCCGTCTCGGCGCCGCCGAGGCGCTCCGCCGGATCGCCGAACTGATCGATCGCGAGGCCGCCATCGAACCGGGCCCGTCGACGACTGGACGCCCCGCGTAAAATGTCCGCGTTCTGGTCGCGCTGGTCGCGAGGGTCGCGACGGCGGCGGATCTTGGGGTACGTGGGGGAATCGCGATGAATCGACGCGAATGGTTGCAGTCGGGGCTCGGGGCAATGGCGATGCTGGCGACGGCCCGGACGCGAGGGGATGAGCCGGTCGACGAGTCGGACCCGGCGCCGCTGCTCGCGAAGATGGGCCCGATGATGGAGAAGGTCCAGGTTGTCGCCACAGAGCTGGCGCCTGGGCTGCACGTCGTCCAGGGCCCGGGCGGCAACATCGCCGTGCTCGACGGACCCGACGGTTTGACCGTCGTCGATTCGGGCGTCCCGATGCGGGCGAAGGAGGTCTTCGAGACGATCCAGCGGGCCGGCGGAAAGCCGGTCGAGCGGCTGATCAACACCCACTGGCACTTCGACCACGCGGGCGGCAACGAGGTGTTCGCCCGCGCCGGCGCCACGATCTTCGCAACATCGGCCACGCGCCAGCGTCTCTCGACCGACCAGTACACCGCCGCCTTCAAGTTCACGACAAAAGCCCTGCCGTCGATCGCCCGACCGACCGTCACCTCCGACGACCTCGAACTGTACGTCGGCGACCACTCCCTGCACCTGATCGCTGTTCCGCCGGCGCACACCGACGGCGACCTGATCGTCCACTTTCCGACCCTCGATGTGATCCACACCGGCGACCTGTTCTCCAAGGGTTTCTACCCGAACATCGATGCTTCGAGCCGAGGCTGGATCGGCGGGATGGTCGCCGCGGCCGATCAGCTCCTCAAGATCGCCGGCCCGAAGACCAGGATCATCCCCGGTCACGGACAGGTCGGCACCCGCGAAGATCTGGCCGCGGCCCGGAAGATGCTCGCTACTGTTCAGGACCGCCTCGCCCGAATGCTCGACTCCGGCAAGTCGCTCCGCGAGGCGATCGACGCCCGTCCGACCGCCGACCTCGACCCAGCCTGGGGCAAGGGCCTCTTCACCGGGCCGATGTTCACCCGGATCGCTTTCGACGGGCTCGCCCAGCACCGAGGTGGCAAGGCGGGCTGAGCGGCGTCCGTCGGGATGGCGGATTCCAGATTCCGAACCCCGGATTTCAGATTGAAAAGTGAAATACCGATAAAGAGCATTCAAGTTTGAATCTTGAATATTCGATCTTGGATCTGGGATCCTGAATCTGGAATCCGGGTTTTCTCCCCCGGATCGCTCGCCCCCGAGCCAGACACCCAGGCCGCCGCGGTCTGGCCCTTCAGCCCCCGCGCGGCGGGCGTGGGGACTCGGGTGGGGCGATGCCGTGCTCGGCCAGGAAGCGGGCGACCGGCGGTGGGCCGTGGTTCTCGATCGCGGCCCTCTGGATCGCCGCGCCGACTGCCAGCAGCCTCGCTTCGTCGAAGAGCCGGCCGGTCAGCGTGATCGAGCCGGGCATTGGGCGGCCGTCGTGGTCGCGGTAGCCGACCGGGAAGACGATTGTCGGGTGTCCGGTCAGGTTCGTGATGGGGAGATCCATCCGCGATCCAACGTAGAGGTCGACTTTCTCCATACGTTCAGCCATCGCGCGCATCAACCTGGTGCGCACCCGGGCGGCGCGGAGGTACTCGACGGCCGGAACGAACTGCCCCTGTCGGAACGTTTCGGGCCAGGAGTTCAGTCCCTCAGTGATGTGCTTGCGCGTGATCTCGTCGAAGGCGGCGGCGGCCTCGGTGCCGAGCATCATGGTGATGGCCCAGATGGGTAGATCCTCGGGGAGCGTCATTGGGACCAGGTCGAAGCCGAGCTGGCGGAGCAGGTGCAGGTCGGCTCTGGTATCCGCTGGCCGGCGCGGGTCGTCAATGAAGCCGATCTTGAGGTCGGCCAGGTTCACGGGCGTCGGCCAGGCGAAGGGATGGTCGACCGCGGCGGTGTCGAGGCCGTCAGCACCATGGATGGCGTCGAGGATCAGGGCGCAGTCTTCCAGCGACCGGGCGATCGGGCCGATCTTATCCATCGACCACGAGAGGGTCATGCAGCCGTGTCGGCTGACCCGCCCGAAGGTCGGCCGGAGCCCCGAGGCCCCGCAGGCCCGGCAGGGGGAGACAATACTGCCGAGCGTCTCGCTGCCGATGGCGAAGCCGACCAGCCCGGCCGAGACTGCGGAAGCCGACCCCGCCGATGACCCGCTCGACCCGGCCCGAGGGTCCCAGGGGCTTCGTGTCCGGCCGCCGAACCAGAGGTCGCCCATCGCCAGCGCACCCAGCGAGAGCTTTGCGACCAGGACCGCGCCGGCCTGGTCGAGACGGGCGGCCACGGTCGCTTTCTCGTCGAGGATCCGGTTCCTGAATGGGGTCGCGCCCCAGGTCGTCGGGTATCCCGGGTAGGCAATCAGGTCCTTGGCCCCCCACGGTATGCCGTGGAGCGGGCCTCGGTACTTCCCGGCCTCGATCTCAGCGTCGGCCTGCCTGGCCTGCCGGATCGCCAGGTCCTCGGTGAGCGTCACGACACACTTCAGCAATGGGTCGTATTTTTTTAGCCGGTCCAGGTAGAGCCGCGTCAGCTCGATCGACCGAACCTTCCGCGCACGGACCAGCTTTGAAAGCTCGGTCAACGGCAGGAAGGCGAGTTCCTCGTCGGAAGCGGGCCGGTTGGGGACGGTTGGGTCGGCCCATCGAGCCCGGTTGCGGATAACCTCGGCAGTTGGACGGGGCGGAGTCGGGAAGAACGTCAGCGCCGGTGGGACGTCGTATCCGACGTTGACCCGTCGCAGTTCCTCGAACTCGCCCAGGCTCTCGTCGAGCGATTTCGCAATGCTGGCTCGCTCGTCCTCGCGGAAGGTGATGCCGGCGATCCACTCGGCCTGCTTGACCATCTCGGGAGTGACGCGCCCCGCCGCGGCGGCCTGAGCCGCCAGGGCGCGCCGGAAGGGCAGTGTGCCCACCCCCAGCACCCCAAGGCCACGGAGGACTGCGCGCCGGCCGAGTCGTCCGGTATTTCCCCTGTCCTCAATGTGCGGACCCGGATCGTCTGGATTCCTCTTGATCGTCATGTTCGGCTTTCTCCCGCGTCGATTCCTCCCGGCAAATGGACGGGCTTATTGTGGGCGAGGGGGCGTTGCGACTCAAGCGCCGGTCCTCTTGAAAGGTCGCAACGTACCATCAGGAGGGAGCCCCAGGTGGTCCCAGACGGATCGGAGGGCACCCATCCGGCACAATCGAAGGCTGGGAGAATCCTCCCGGTTAAGGAGTCACGACGATGAAGATGATCACGCGATCGATGCTGCTGGCCGGCGTGCTGAGCGTGGTTCTGGTGGGGGCCAGTGCGACCCCGGCGAAGGCGCAGGGCTTCGGGTTTGGCTACGCCGGCTCTGGGGTCTCACTCGGAGTTGGGACCGGTTATGGTTATGGCTATGGCGGTTACGGTTACGGCTATCCCGGCGCGGTCGTGGGCGGCTATCCGGGGATGATGGTGGGCGCACCGGTGGTGGTCGGAGCACCGATGATGGTGCCCGGCGGTTACTACGGCGGTGTTTATAGCGGCGGGTTCTACCCACGGGCCTACTACCGCGATCGCGATGACTTCCGCCGTGGCGGCTATTATGGCGGCCGGTTCTACCGAGGCGAACATCGTGGCCGCGACCGGTGGTGAGGCGGGGTCCGTTAATCGGGTGCTGGTGACGGACCGCGAGTTGGACCGACGCCGCACCCGATTTTCCAAAATCGCGGGCATCATCGATTGAAGTTTAGAATAATGGATTTGAGTAGCAACAGGACGGCCTGCAATCGGAGTGTGTCGCGCCTGATCGACATCTTCGTGATATTCGTGGTTCCTCCTCTCTTCGGCCATCGGGCGGTTTGTTAGGCTGGAGGGCCGTGTTATGGAATGGTTTTCGTGGTTGTAGGATTGAGTGAATTCATGGCGTTGCTGAGCCTCCGGGACGTGAGCCTGGCCTTCGGCGGACCGAAGCTACTGGATGGGGTCAACTGGCAGATCGAGCGCGGAGACCGGGTCTGCCTGCTGGGCCGGAACGGCGAGGGCAAGAGCACGTTGCTGAAGCTGATCGAGGGCGGTCTGAAACCCGACGAGGGTGAGGTCATCCGCCAGCAAGGGCTCCAGATTGCCCGACTTCCGCAGGAGGTTCCTGAGGGTCGCGGCGGATCCGTTGCCGAGGAGGTTGCCGCCGGGCTCGGCGAGGAAGTGACGGGTCCGGATTACCGGGTCGACGCCGTCCTCTCGCGGATGAGCCTTGACGGCTCGGCGGTTTTTTCGGCGCTCTCGTCGGGGATGAAGCGGCGTGTTCTGCTGGCGCGGTCGATCGTCGGGGAGCCTGACATCCTGCTGCTCGACGAGCCGACCAACCACCTCGACATCGAATCGATCCGCTGGCTTGAAGAGACGCTGATGCGATACGGCGGGACGCTGGTGTTCGTCACCCACGACCGGGCGTTCCTCTCCCGGCTCGCCACGCGAATCGCCGAACTCGACCGAGGCCGGCTCGACGACTGGGCCTGCGACTATCCGACGTTCGTGGAGAGGAAAGAGCAGTTGCTCGCTGCCGAGGAGCGGCAGGCGGCGCTCTTCGACAAGAAGCTCGCCCAGGAGGAGGTCTGGATCCGCAAGGGCATCCAGGCGAGGCGGACCCGCAACGAGGGCCGCGTCCGGGCTCTGAAGGCGATGCGAGAGGAGCGACGGAAGCGTCGCGAACGCCAGGGGACCGCGCGGTTGCAGGCCCAGGAGGCCGACCGCTCCGGCCAGCTCGTCATCGAGGCGAAGGGCGCGGGGTTTGGTTACTCGACAGGCGACGGCGAGGGTCGCACGGTCCTCCGCGACCTGACCACCACCATCATGCGCGGGGACAAGATCGGGATCATCGGGCCGAACGGATCGGGGAAGACGACGCTCCTGCGACTCCTGCTCGGCGAGTTGGCCCCGGGCGAGGGGACGATCCGCCACGGGACGAACCTCAACGTTGCGTATTTCGACCAGTTGAAGACGACGCTCGACGAGGAGAAAACGGTCCAGCAGAACGTCAGCGAGTACGATACGATCGCGATCGGCGACCAGCGACGACATATCATCGGTTACTTGCAGGATTTTCTGTTTCCGCCTGAGCGGTCGCGGACGTTGGTGAAATTCCTCTCCGGCGGCGAGCGGAGCCGGCTCCTGCTGGCGAAGCTCTTCACCAAGCCCTCGAACGTGCTGGTCCTCGACGAGCCGACCAACGACCTCGACATCGAAACCCTGGAACTGCTCGAATCGCTGCTGGTCGATTACCAGGGTACGGTGTTGCTCGTCAGCCACGACCGGGCGTTTCTCAACGACGTCGTGACCAGCACCCTCGCGATCGAGGCCGACGGACAGGTCAAGGAATACGACGGCGGTTACGATGATTACCTCCGCCAACGCAAGTCCGAGGCACCGATCGAGGTGAAGTCGGCGGCGGCCCCGGAGGCTCCTCCGTCGGCGAAGCAGGCGGCCGATCGCCCGCGCAAGCTGAGCAACAAGGAGCAGCGGGAGTTGCAGGAACTTCCCGCCCGGATCGAGTCGCTGGAGCTGGCCCGCGCCGGGCTCCATGACGCGATGGCCGAGCCGGATTTCTACCGGAAAGACGGCGCCGCGATCGCCGAGGCAAAGTCGCGGCTCGAAACGCTCGAGTCCGAGCTGGCGGCGGCGTACGAGCGGTGGGAGGCGCTGGAGGGGATGGCGGGGTGAGGCCCCGCTCATCCGCGCTCCACCCCAATTCTTCTCATTCTTTCATGCAGATACAGAACACCCTATTGCCTACCCCGGTACGATAGGTCGAAAACCGACGATCGATCCCCGCCGAGCCCTCCCCCCGGCACCGACCCCGGAGAATCATGGATGCCCCTCGACGACCAGGCGACGCCTCCCGGCCCGGAGGCGTCCGGCCCCGGTTTCCGCTTCATCTTGCTGCTCGGCCTGCTGGATGCGTTCGGGCCGCTGGGGATTGACATGTACCTTCCGGCGTTCCCGGCGATCGAGCGTGATCTGGCGGCCCCGGCCGGGGCGATGCAGCTCACTCTCTCGCTCTTCCTGGCGGGGCTGGCGGTCGGCCAGCTCATCTGCGGGCCGATCTCGGATCGGATCGGCCGGCGTCGGCCGCTCCTGATCGGCTCGGCGGCGTTCGCGATCGCCTCGGTGGTCTGCGCAGTCACTCGGTCGATCGAGGCCCTGATCCTGGCCCGATTCGCGATGGGCCTGGCCGGGGCGACCGGGATGGTGATCGCGCGGGCCGTGGTCCGCGACTCGTTCGAGGAGGCGGATTCGTCGCGGATCTACTCGCTCCTGATGCTGGTGATCGGGATCGCGCCGATCCTCTCGCCGACGATCGGGAACGCCCTGATGTCGGTCGCGGGGTGGGGCTCGATCTTCTGGGCGCTGGCCGCGTTCGCGGGCGCCTGCGGGGCCGCCGTGGCGGTGGATCTGCCCGAAACGCATCCGCCCGCCCGACGATCCCGGGACAGCTTCTCGGCGATCGGCCGGCGATACGCCGAGATGATCGTCGACCGGCGATTCATGGGGTATGCCCTGCCGGTCGGCCTGGCGCTGGGGTCGATCTTCGCGTATGTCGCCTCGGCCCCGTCGCTGTTCATGCAGCGGTACGGCCTCTCGGCGAACGCCTTCAGCCTGCTGTTTGCCCTGAACGCGGTCGGGCTGATCGGCTCGGCGCAGGTGAACCGGCGGCTCACTCGATCGTATGATACGCACGCGATCCTCCGGGCGGCGACCCTCGTGAACGCCTCGGCGTCGGTCCTGCTGCCGGTCCTGGCGTGGAGCGGGGCGGGCGGGTTCGTCGGGTTCTTCGCGGACGTCTTCGTCTGCCTGGCGACCCTGGGCCTGATCCTGCCGAACGCGACCGCTGCGGCGATGGCCCCGTTCCCGGACCGGGCCGGGGCGGCCTCGGCACTGCTGGGGACGCTCCAGTTCGCGATTGGTGCTGCGACCGGCGCGCTCGTCGGGATCTTCCACGACGGTACCGGACTGCCGATGGCGCTCACCATCGCCGCCTGCGGCGCCGGCGCCCTTGGGATCGCCCGCCTGGCCGGCGAGCGCGGGCCCGCCCTGGCTTTCGAGGGCTGAGATCAGCTCAGGAACCACCCCATGCGCAACGATCGGCACGTCCCGGCCCATTCGAGGAATTCCAGGAGCCAAGGATCGCGCGTCTGGGCCAGGAAGTCGTCGAAGGGCACGATCTCTTCGCCCAGGTACACAGGACGCCAGCCCTGCTCGTTGATCGACGAAGCCCAGTCGCGGAGGGTCTCGTCCCAGCCCCGGGCCCTCACCAGGAGGACGCGTTCCTGCTCGGTCCGTCGGGCCTCGCGTGCCGTCCCGGTCCCGTTCGGATACGGCTGGATCGGCGCCGGCCGGATCTCGGGCTCGGGCTGCTCCAGGTATTCGCGGCACAATCGCGCCCGACGCTCCCCCGGCGCCCGACTTCCGGTTCGCGAAGCGACCTCCTCAACGTGATCCCGCACGTCGATCCAGCCGAGAAACAGCCGCTTGCTCATCTCGTGGAGATACACCTCGAAGAGGTAATCTCGGTACTCGCCGCGATCGACCGCTTCGAACCATTCTCGCCATTCATCGAGCTGGCGGCCGAGGTCGCTGGGCAGGAAGCTCCGAAAGGCCCGCAGCCGCCATTGCGGCGGCAGGACGAGCGATCCCGTGATCGGGTAGACCCGGAAGCACGGCCGAAGGCCCGGAAAAGCGACGAGTCTCCCG
>DAHZZC010000286.1 GCA_027435495.1 Planctomycetales bacterium | reverse complement strand
CGGCGAGGACGACATCGCCGAGATCGATCGTCTCGACTCCGGGTTCGGCCCATCGCGAGAGATACTGACGAGCCTTTCCCGAGGTCACGAACCGGAAGTTGACCTGGCCAGCCGGCATCGGCGGCGTCTCGAAGCGGCCGTCGGCCCCGCCCGCGAGCGACCACTCCAACTGGTCGAAAGTCACCGTGTGGCCGAGGATGTATCGATAATCCTCGACGGCGAGCCGGACGCCCGGGAGCGGCTTCCCGGCGGAATCGACCAGCCGGCCTCGAATCCGTGTCCCCGGCAGGGCCTTCAAATCGCCGAGGTCGCGATCCCGCCCGGCCAGGACGTGCAGCCCCTCGCGGACCTGTCGCGACAGCCCCGGCGCCTCGAACCAGAGGTCGACCGCCTTTTCCTCCGCGATCGGTCCGAGCCGGAACCGGCCATCGCCGCCGGTCCTCGTCGCCGCGACCCGACTTCGCCGGACCACCCCCCAGACCTCGGCCCCGTCGACCGGATGGCCCTTCAGGTCGACCACGCGACCGACCAGGGCGCCCGTCGCCTCGGCCTTCGTCTTCGCCGGAGAATCGTCGGCCCGGACGACCCCCGCCCAGGCGATCGCGGCCAGGGTTATGCTCAGGATTCGAACCATCGTGACGCCCCCATGCGAAAGGAACTCGCGACGACCACCCGCCGCCTTTCGTTTCACCATAGGACATCTGTCGTTGGCAATCAAGGGGTGATTGACCGTCCTGCGTTGGGGCGCTACGCTGGAGTGATGAGCTTTGAAGTGGAGGTGAAGTACCGGGAAGTAGACCACGATGGCCTTCGTCGCCTGCTGGGGGAGGTCGGGGCGGTCGAGGTCGGGGCGATGGACCAGGAGGACGTCTACCTGAGTCACCCGTCCCGCGACTTCGCGCAGACCAACGAGGCGCTCCGCCTGCGCCGGATCGGCGGCGAGAATCGGATCACGTACAAGGGTCCGAAGCTTCCCGGCCCGACCAAGACGCGCGAGGAGATTGAGATTCCGTTCCTGGAGGGCGAGGGCGCCTTCCGCCAGCTCTCTCGGCTGTTCGAGAACCTGGGCTTCGCTCCGGTCGCGGCGGTCCGAAAGCACCGGACGGCCTTTCGTTTGACCGTCGAGCCCCATGAGATCGAGATCGCGCTGGACCGGGTCGAGGGCCTGGGCGACTTTGCCGAGATCGAGGCGATCGCCCCGGATGCGGGCGCCTTGCCGTCGACGCAGGAGGCCGTGATGGCGGCGGCCGGTTTGTTCGGGCTCGATCGGATCGAGCCGAGGTCGTATCTCCAGATGATCCTGGAGGCCAGGGCAAGAGGATTTGTTGGCAGTCCGGAATCGACGTAAAGGACGCCCGTCGGCCGGATAGGATATCAATGCCGTGCCACCGAGATTCCTTCGAGTTGAGACCCAGCATGAACTACATCGACCCGCACATCCACATGGTCTCCCGGACGACCGACGACTACAAGCGCATGGCGCTGGCCGGCTGCGTGATGGTCAGCGAGCCGGCGTTCTGGGCGGGGTTCGATCGGTCGGGGGCCGAGGGATTCCGCGACTACTTCCGCCAGCTCGTCGAGTACGAGCCCCGGCGTGCCCTGGCGTACGGCATCCAGCATCGTAGCTGGCTCTGCATCAACGCCAAGGAGGCCGAGAACGTCTCGCTCTCGCGCGAGGTGATCGCGATGATCCCCGAGTTCCTCGACCGCCCCGGCGTGCTCGGGATCGGCGAGATCGGGCTGAACAAGAACACCCGGAACGAGGCGACCGTCTTTCAGGAACACGTCGACCTCGCCGCCCGGACCGGCGAGCTGGTCCTCGTCCACACGCCCCACCTGGCCGACAAGTACCAGGGGACCCGGATGATCCTCGACATGATCCGAGAGGACGGCCGGATCGCACCGGAGCGGGTCTGCATCGACCACGTCGAGGAACACACCATCCGCGCCGCTCTCGATGCCGGCCACTGGGTCGGCATGACCCTCTACCCGATCACCAAGTGTACCCCCGCCCGCGCCGCCGACATGATCGAGGTCCACGGCACAGATCGAGTGATGGTCAACTCGGCCGGCGACTGGGGCCACAGCGACCCGTTGGCCGTCCCCGAGCTGATCTTCGAGCTGAGGCGACGGGGCCACGACGAGAACCTCATCCGCAAGGTCGTTCACGACAACCCGCTGACCTTCTTCTCGCAGTGCGCCCGGTTCGAGTACGTGCCCCGAGAGGCCGCCGAGGCGGCGGTCGGTTGACGAATCGCTCCCCTCTCGATCGAATCAGCGATCGACCCGCGAGATCGTGCCCCGGCGACGGTGCCGGGGTCTCACGGCGTCGCAACGTCCCTCGCCGCGCCGGCCGCGAACCGGTATAACCGAGAGTCCGCATCTTATCGCGGCGCGTTCGTTATTCAGGTATCCATCGCCCGAGGCCGCTTGCCCATGCATCCGCCGAAGTCCGATCCGATTGCCGCTACTGAGACCGCCTCGCGCACCCACAATCTGCCAACAACGGGAGGCAAGGTCTTCGCGCTGGGCGTCCTTTTCGCGATGAATCTCCTGAATTACGTCGATCGCTACACGTTCTTCGGCGTCGCCGAGCAGATCAAGACCGACTTCAAGATTGACAGCTTCTGGTACAGCGTCCTCGGCGTCTCGTTCATGATCGTCTATACGATCGTCTCGCCGTTCATGGGATGGCTGGGCGACCGTTACCATCGTCGGGCCCTTCTGGCTGGCGGCGTGGCGCTCTGGAGCGTGGCGACGGTTGGCACGGCGCTCTCGAACGACTTCTGGCACATCTTCCTCTGGCGATCGCTACTGGGGATCGGCGAGGCCAGCTATGGGGTCATCGCGCCGGCCCTGATTGCCGATTTGTTCCCGGTCCGGGAGCGTGGG
This sequence comes from Planctomycetales bacterium, assembly GCA_027435495.1. GTDB lineage: Bacteria > Planctomycetota > Planctomycetia > Isosphaerales > Isosphaeraceae > JAKAUH01. Next base: position 1,744 of record DAHZZC010000286.1, on the reverse strand, counting down.
CGGGCGATGGGGATCTATTACCTGGCTCTACCGCTCGGCGGGGCGCTCGGCTACGGTCTGGGTTCGTGGATCGGCCAGGACCACGGCTGGCGGGCGGCGTTCTTTGTGGTCGGGCTGCCGGGCCTGCTGGCCGCCGCCGCCGGACTGGTGATGAGCGATCCCGGCCGGGGCGCCTCGGAAGGCGGCGAGATCGCTGGCAAGGCCGACCGTCCCGGTATCCGCGACTACTTCCGCCTCTTCCTGATCCCGACCTTCGTTCTGAACACGGCTGGAATGGCCGCGATCACCTTCGCCACGGGGGCTTATGCCGTCCACGGGTCGAACTTCTACCAGGAGGTCCGCGGGATGTCGATGAAGGAGGCCGGCACGCGGATTGGCGGCCTCACCGCCATCGCCGGACTCCTCGGGATCTCCCTCGGCTCGTTCCTGGCCGACTTCCTCCGCAAGCGGACCCGACGCGCCTACCTGCTCCTCGCCGGCTTCTGCGCCGCCGCCTCGGCGCCGCTGGGCCTTCTGGCAATCCTCGATCCTGACCCCACCACCTCGTTGATCCTGCTCTTCGGCGCGATGGTCTTGCTGTCGATGGTTCTTGGGCCGTGCAACACGGTGATCGCCAACGTCGTTCCGGCGCGTGAGCGGGCCAGCGGATACGCCGTCTACATCCTGCTCATCCACCTGTTCGGCGACATCAGCTCGCCCGTTCTCCTCGGCCTGCTCTCGGGTGTCTTCTCGACGCCGGATGTGGTCGCCTCGCCGATCGGCAGGTTCTTCGCCTCGATCGGCGCCTCGCCGGTGCATACCGCGGCCGGTGACGAAAACCTCACCATCGCCCTGCTCGCGGTGACCCCTGTGCTGGTCCTCGGCGCGATCCTGTTCCTGATCGGTGCCCGCTATCTCGCCGCCGACGAGGACCGCGCGGGCGCCCAGGGCGCGGGCGCCGAGCCGGCCGGCGGCCTGCACTTCCACTGATTCGCGAGCCCGGTGATCCTGTCCGGTTTGTGATGAGCCGGCGAACGAACGGCCGAGGGCGCGGGACCGGAGCGATGGCCCCTGATGGTTTTTGACGGTAAAACCAGTAAATCGTATGTACAGTATCTGTCGGTCCGCGATCGTTTTCAATGCGTGTGTGGCACGCTTGCCGATCGATGCACCTACCGATTTTCAAGGTCAAAGTCCATTAGGGTCCCCGCCGGGCATCCCGTCGCCAGGCCACAGCTCATACCCGCTGAACTCGGAGGGCGGCGCGGGCGTCAGGTTGCTGCCCTTGGCGGGCGGAGGGGAAGGTGGCGGCGTGTCCGCCTGAGGCTGCGTCGCCCCGGTGGCCGAATAAGTGATGCTGGAACCGCCCCCGCCCGTGACCGTGCCGTTCGACCCGGTCTGAGCCGTCGGAGCGGGGGTAGACGTGGGCGGCGACCCGGCCGGGGTAGAGGCGGTCGGCGTCGGAGCGGAGGACGTGGCCCCCTGCGTGGGGGTTGTGGCCGCCGCGGCCCCGTCGGCGGAGACGGTCAAGGCCCCGCGGGAGACGGCGATTCCGGCGGGAGCGGCGGCGGTCATGGCCGGAGGAGCGGCGGAGCCGGAGGCCGGAGCGGTCGCGGTGCCGGTGGGCGACGGGGTTGGAGTCGGGGTCGGACCGGCGGGCTGCTGGCTGCCCACCGTCGGCAGGGTGAGGTCGGCCGGGTCGCGCCCGGCCGCCGCCAGGGCGATCAGGACGGCCGTCGGGTCGGGGGCGGCGGACAGTTGTCGT
>DAHZZC010000285.1 GCA_027435495.1 Planctomycetales bacterium | reverse complement strand
GAAGGATGGGACGATCGATCGACCGTGGACGCCTCGGGTCCGGCTGGCGACGACCGGATTACTCCTCGGCCTGACGGCCGCCGTCATGGCGCTCCGAGGGCCGGCTCGCGGCGGAGAGTCGGCGACGCCTTCGCGGCCGGCGGATGTCGCTTCCCGGCCGCCGGTCTATCTCAACGGGAAGATGCACGGTGTGTTCGCGCTCCGTCCTGCGGCGGCGATTCGGCGTGCGGGGGTCGACCGCCTCGTGCCCTTCTTGCAAGGCGATCTTGGACTCGATGTCTCCCAGATCGCCCGGGAGCTGAAGATCGATCGGGATCGCCCGGGCTTCCTGCGGCTCCGCCTTGCCGACATCGAATGGTTCACCGTCGGCATCCGCTTCGGCAAGAACACGGCGAGGGACGGGAGGGTGATGCACCGGCTGGAGACCGACCACTGGACGATCCGGATGGTCGCCCCGTTCGACTGGCTGGCGTATCTTCGCCAGTGGAGATTTGATTTCACCGAGGCACGCGAGGGGAACGGCCGGTATTACCGGATCATGGGGATCATGACCGATTGGTTTGGACCAGACGGCTGCGTCTACCTTCCCGACGATCGGACGATCGTGTTTGGCGGGGCGGACGAGATGCGCAGCCTGGCCCGGGGCGAAGTTCCGCCGCTGCCGGACTACCTCCGCGGCGATCACTGGGAGCGCGCCTGCCAAGGGCTCCTCGCCATTGCCTTCGACAATCACGACGGCTCGCTCTCGAAGTCTTATGACCTCGGCCGGCCCGACGATGCCGCCGTCCTCCCGATGCTGAAGGGCGTCGATCACTGGACCTTCTGCGTCGAGGACAACGAGACGCTCTCCCTGCGGGCCGAGGCCCATTGCGAGGGCGCCGATCCGGCGGAGGCCGTGGCGAACTACGCCGAGTCGCTGGTGAAGCTCGGCCGCGAGGCCCTGGGCGCCCTGAAGCCCGCGCCCGGCGATGCGCAGGAACGGGTCTTTTTCATGGGCCGCGACCTCCTCGGCAAGCTGGGCATCGATCGCGAGGGGAAGGTCGTCCGCGTCCATTCCACCGGCTTCGGCACGATTGCCGACCTGGCCTCGATCGTCGAGAAGGAGTTGGACCGCGATCGGGCGATCGCGTCGCAGCCGAAGCCCGCCGTGAAGCGATGAGCCTGTGCGGTCCTCGGGGATCTTCGTCGGTCCCCGAGGGTTCGCGAAGTGGTAGGATTACCATGGAGGAATGCGCAAGAAACAGAAATCGGCCGGGGCCCGCCGAGAGGTGTCGGGCTGCTGGCCCCGCCATCGGAGACGATCGAACATGGATCAGCGACGATCGATCCTGAGCCTGGTCCTGGCCATCGGGATCGCCTCGGCGATGGCCGGGTCCGCGGCCGGGCAGGACGAGATCCGCAACTTCCGGACGCCGATCCTGGCTGTCGACACCGGCGGGCATCACGCGAGGGTCCGGAGCCTTATCTGGCAGGACGACGTCACGCTGATCTCCGGCGGCGAGGACAAGGTCGTCCGCGTCTGGGACCTCCGCGAGCCGGCGCCGCGATTGTTGCAGTCGATCCGGCCGATGATCTGGCGAGGGCTCGCAGGGACGATCCACGCGATGGCCCTCTCGCCGAGGCCCGACGCCGAGGGCCAGCGGTTCCTCGCCGTCGCCGGGTCGGGCGTCTCGGCCGAGCGCGGGGACCTGACCGTCTACCGGCTGCCCGGCCTGCGTCGGATCCCGACCGGCGACGTCGTCGCGAGGCGCACCCCTCCCGATCCCTCCCGGCCGCAGGACATCGGCCATCACGGCCCGATCACCTGCCTGGCGTTCGACCCGACCGGCCGCGTCCTCGCCTCGGGCGGGACCGACGGGACCATCGTCCTCTGGGATGTTCCCGCTTTCCGCCCGGTCGCGATGTTCCGGCCGCCGCCTCGCATCAAGGGCCAGCCGACCGAGCCGATCCGGGCGATGGGATTTCGCCCCGATGGCCGTCGACTCGCCACCGGAGGCGCCGACGGGGCACTCCGGATCTGGGACGTCGAGACAAAGAAGCAGGTCGCGAGCCTCGGCGGGACCGCTCGCAATCCGAACCAGATCAACGCCGTCGCCTACACCCCGGATGCGAGCCGGATCGTCGTCGGGTTCGAGTTGCCGGGGGTGATGTTCGTCGTCCGGGCCGATACGCTCGCCGTGGCGGGACCGGCGTGGCCGCCCGGTCGTCGCGGGCAGTTCGAGGCGATGGCCGTCCTGCCCGACGCCGCCGGGCCGAGGGTCGCCGTCAGCGTGAAGATCGACACGAGCCGCATCCCTGACCCCGCTCGGATGGCCTGCGACCTGGAGGTCCGGAACCTCGATACCCGCGAGGTCCGCAGGCTGCGCGAGGGTGTCGCGGGGCTCGTTTACGCGGTCGCCGTCAGCCCGAACGGCCGACGCCTCGCCTACGCTGGCGGGACGAACCAGGCTCCGAAGATCGAGGACCAGGCGATCCGCATCCTCGACCTCACCGCGATCGACCGCGATCCGATCGTGATTCGAGGGCAGGGGACGTCCACTTACGACGTCCGGTTCTCGGCCGATAGCCAGACGGTCGGCTTCCTCCGCCGGGCGATCGATCCGGCCGCGCCGCCCCCCGAAACCGAGGAATACGAGGCGTTTCGACTCGATCGTCACGAGCCGGCCACCCTCCTGCGCCGCGATCTGCCCGCTGGTCCGATCAACCAGTATCAGGGGTGGTCGATCGTCCGGGGCACGCAGCCCTGGCAGCTTATTGCCGGTCGCGCCGATGGTCGGCCCGCCACGACGTTCTCGATCGACGTTGCGACCGAGCGGCAGGCCTGGGCGTGGACGATCGTCCCGGGCGATCCGCAGCGGAACCACCCCCGGCCGACGCTCGCCATTGGAACCGAGACGGGCGTGGCCGTCTTCGACCTGGAGACCGGACGTCGGACCCGGGTCTTCGCCGGGCACGATGCGCCGGTGGTTGCGCTGGCGCCGTCGCCGGATGGACGTTGGCTCGCCAGCGGCTCGATCGACCAGACGATCCGGCTCTATCCGCTCGACGGCTCCGACGCCCGCGCCCCGCTCGGGGCCGAGCTGAAGCCCCGAGCCGACGGCGCGGGGATGTTCGTCGCCTCGGTTCGTCCGCGGACCTATGCCGCCGCGATGGGGCTCGTCCCGGGCGACGAGGTGGAGCAGGTCGGCGTCGGCTATCGGGGCGAGCGGGCGTATTACAAAACGCCCGAAGAGATCCGAAAGTTCCTCGATCGCCTGTCCAACCTGGATCCTGCGCTCGCGACGATCGGCTTCGAGGTCCGGCGGACGCTCTCGATCCCGGGGATCGGGCCGGTGACGATCACGATCCGAAGGCCGACGACCCAGCGCGACAATCCCGTGCTCTCGCTTTTCCTCGGGCGCGATCGCGAGTGGGTCTTCTGGACGCCGAGGGGCCATTACGAGACCTCGATCGAGGGCGACGCGCGGTTTCTCGGCTGGCACCTCAACCCGCCGTACGGGTCGGACCTTCCCACCGACTTCTTCGCGATCGGAGCCCTTGCCGAGGCGATGAATCGTCGCGACGTCCTGGATCGCGTCTGGCGGACGGGCGTTCTGGACCCGGCGTTGGCGGTTGCGGTGGTGCCTGAGCGGGCGCCTGTGGTCGTGGCCGCCGAGGACCAGCCGCCCCGGATCCTCTTCGAGCCGCCGTCCGGCGCGGCCCGACTGCCGGCGCCCGGCGTGACCTGGGTCGTCAACCAGCCGAACCCCCGGATCGCGATCCGGCTGACCGCGGGGGGGAAGTCGCCGATCCTCGGCCGGCGGATCTTCCTCGACGAACGACCGCTTCCATTGAACGCGCCGGCCGGTCCGGTCCGCGAGTGGCCCGAGGTGGTCCCCGTGGCGAACCTCGCGCCGAACCGGCCGATCCGGCTGGCCGTCGAGGCGTCGAATGCCGCCGGCCGGCAGCGGACCGAGTCGATCGACCTGATCTACGTCCCGCCCGCCGCGGCGCCTGCGGTTGAGGCTGGCCCTGCGTCCCGATTGCACCGGCTCGCGATCGGCTGCGACGCCTTCGCCGGCGGCTTGCCGCCGGTCGCGTTCGCTGGTCGTGACGTCCGGGCGCTCTCCGAGTGGCTGGCCGGGCACCTGACCGCCGCGGACGGTTCGATCCCCTCCACCGCCGAGCCGCCGAGGGAGCTGGTCGGCCCCGCCGCGGTCGCTGCCTCGATCGACCAGGCGATCGGGCACCTGCACGAGCTCGTCCGCGAGAAAAAGGTCGGACCGCGCGACGTCGTCGCGGTGGTGATCGCCTCGCACCTGCTCGCCTCGCCCGGCGGCGTTGCGATCGCGGGGGCCGACACGATGGCCAGCGGTGGTCCGGAGCCCCGACCGGCCGTTTCGGCCGCCGATCTCGCGGTCGTTCTGGGACAGCTCGCCGATTACGGGTGCCGCGTGGTCGTCCTGGTGGACGGCCTGCACAGGGTCGATCCGCCTTTGAGAGCCGCGATCAAGCCGTTCGTCCGCGACCTCCAGCGCAAGCAAGGGACGATCGTCTTCGTCGCCTCGAAGGAGGGTCCAAGCAGTGTCAACGAGGTCCGACAGCAGGGGAATTTTACGCTGGGAGTCTTGCAGGTGTTCGAGGGAGCCAGGGCGGGCGCCCCGCTGACGCTCGACCAGTTCCGGATGCTCGTGCAGAGGCAGGTGAGCGACCTGAGCAGCCGACGACAGCTCGCCGACGGCTACTTCCCCGCCCGCCTCGCGCCGAGGACGCCGTTCGTCCGGGCGAAATAGCGGTCCGGCCGCCCGGGAGGTCCGATGAAGCCGGGAATCGATCGATGGCGCCGGCATCGGACGTTCTTCGAGCGCGGGATTGTGAGCGACAACGAGATCGTCCTGTCGTTCCTCGATGGCATCGATCCCAACCGCCTGGCAGTGCTGATCGTGCGATACCCTGGTTTCCGCTCCCGAGCTATGGTTGGAGCCCACTTACGGATATCGTAAGATACCTCGGGGTTCCCAGGACATCGCTGCCTGCTGGTGGATTCGTTGTGTCATCGGACAGCCATACATCAATGTAATAGTAGTCCCAGGGCATATTCACCTCCGTTTCGGCTGCCGGCGGCGCGCCAAACTCCAGGGGCGATCCCGGACGACACGGATCTCACATGACCGTCGACGAAAAGCGTGTTCACACCGGCGCTGTGCATGCTGCCTGCGGTGAGAGCTCCGACCGGCAATGCGCCGCCCGGAAGACAACTGTACTCGTTAACGCTCACGACGTGATTGTATAATGTAAATTACATTTGATGAGCAATCCACGACATACCCTTGCTGCCGCATTTCGGCGCCACCCATATATCGAGCTCATGGCAGTCTTGGGCAAGGCTTTCTGCGGTCATTTTTGCATTGACTTTTGTCATGAACACCGTACGCTTCGGGTCTCTCGCACGATTAGAGGTCCCAACCAACCACTCCGACATTGCCACCGTATTGCTCGTGCCATCGGTGATGCTAGCCACGGATATGGCCTTGGACCAGCGACCGTAAGTGAACACTCCGTTCATGCCATACGAGATCAACCCAGTACCCGTATTGCAGGCGTAGTTTACGTTGCCGGTTACTCCAAACTCCGAGTCGGACGGGCAGCCGAATGTACCGACCAAGGAACGGGAAATCGTGGAACTGAGCCGATATCTTGGCGTCGGTACATATTGTTGAGAAAAATTGAACGCATTATATAGGACAAGCCGGTCTAACATGGGAAGTAGAATGACATGGACCGAGTAACCATTAGGCGGCGCGGGCATCACGTCGTTGTAGAGGCTCAGATAGGAATTCAAGGCTATACCGATTTGCGAGAGATTGTTTTCACATGAAACGCGCCTAACCGATTTGCGTGCAAGCATAATCGCATGTATAAACATGATACAGACAATAGATAGGATCAAGATGACGATCAGGACTTCAATAAGCGTAACCCCCGTGTTGGTCTTGAGGGATATGGGATGTTGCATCCTCATAAGCATCGCCTTCTGGTCAAACGAAAGTCATGACGTTGTAAGGAGACAGATTGAAAAAGGAACAGGATAAGGGGTCAGATACCTTTGACAGAAAGTTAAAGGTGACAACCGTCTTATGTCTGCAAAATTCCTGCGTTCTCGAGGCTCACGTGCGAAAAGTGAATGCGTAGGCTATCTTCCGTCTTTGATGGTTTCTCTTTCAGAACACTTCGCTCGGTGGGCAGTGTCCACCCCCCGCTGGGCTCGGTGCGAACGCGGAGAAGATGCGTGTTATCTGATCTTTCCGAGTTTCTCCGCAAAACATTCCGATTCCTTAGATGATTATTATGACAGACTACCGGGATTGTCGGTAGATGTCAACGATGTCAACTGATCTCCTTGAAGTGATATCGGGCGAAGAGAGCCGATGCGAGATCATCTTCCATGCGGGCTCAGCGCGGCGAGGGGGGCTCGTCGAGCGGGACCAGCGGGAATGATGTCTCGGCGGCCTGGAGGCGGAGCTTCTGATCGGGCGCCGGCACCGACGGGTTTCCTCGGTTCGCTCCCGCGGCGGGCGGGGCCGTGACCACCCCACCCCGAACGACCGGTTCCCGGAAGAGGCCGGCCAGCTTCGGCAGGGCGAGCCGGGCGTAGGCGTCGAGTTCGTCGGTCGAGACCTCGCGGTCGCGGTCGAAGTCGGCGTTCGGCGGAAGGCCCAGCGCGCCGACCCGTTTCTCGGCCTCGCCCGACCGGTCGTTTGCCTGGAGGCCGCGGAGCAACGCATAAGTAAAGAGGCCGTGCTGGAGCAGGTTGGCTTCGAGCGCCGCCTCGCCCCGGCGCGCCGCCAGAAGGTACGAGGTGCGTCCGCGACGCGAGGTCCGCTCCATCAGCCTCCGGATCTCGCGGACCCTCGGGTCGTCGTCGATCGATTCGGCCTGGCAGGCGTCGACAATCACCAGGCGGTTGAGCGCCTTCAACTTCAGGAGGTTCAACTCGATCAGCGAGTAGGGCAGGACCCAGCTCGGGTCGACGTCCGCCTGCTGGCCGATCGCGATCCCGCCGTCACGCGCGGCGAGTTCGGCGATCGGCCGTGGCGCCTCCTGCGAGAAGTCGAAGTTGGGCAGGAGCAGGCAGAATTGCTGTTTGCGGAAGACCCCGGTATGGCCGGCGAGGAAGACGACCACGGTGTCCTCGGGGTGGTCCTGGACCTCGCGGGCGATCTCACGAAAGACCTCGTTGAGCTTCGACGCGGTGACCTGATCGTCGTAAAGGCCCCGATTCAGGCCGAGCCGGCCGTTGGCGTCCTGCCCGCGCCGGTAAAGGATCTTGCCAAGGGCCTCGCCGTCGCGGATGGCGTAGGCGAGCGGCCGTCCCTCGTAACCGGTCACGCCGAGGGTCAGGACATGGACACGTCCCCGCCGCATCGGGGCCTGGTAGTCCAGCTCGACGACTTTTGAGAGGCTGTCGTAATCTCCCTCGACGCTCGCCATCGCGTAGAACCGGTTCGTGCCGCCGACCAGCCGGACCGGGACCTCGATCGGGCGGTCGGCGGGCATCCCGGCCTGCCATCCCGAGGGGATCGGCACGTCGTTGTGGTAGAGCCGGACGTCGCCGAACCGGTCGGACCCCAGCGCGAGCGTCACCAGGGCCTGAGGATCCTTCGGGTTCTCGCGACGGGCCGCCGCGATCGCGATCGGCGGGGCCTCGGCGGCACCTGGCTGCTGGGCGGGGTCGACGCCCCGCATCAGGCGGTCGGCCAGGCCGTAGACCGTGTTCGTCTCGGCAAGCTGGTCGAGCTGTCCGGCCTCCTCGCGACGGCTGACGCCCACCGCCAGCGCGGTCGAGGACGGGCCAGTGGCGGGGCGCGATCGCGAGGGGCGCCGGTAGTGGACCAGCTTGGTCGCCTCGGCCGAGGCATCGAAAAGGCTGTCGGGCGTGTAGACAACCCAGTCGACCTCGGGCGCGGAGAGAACTTCAGGGCCCGTGCCGCGGCTTCCAGCGGCGAACGTCCCGCGGAGCTTCCGCGCGGCGAGGTCCCAGAATCGGATCGTTGTGTCGTCGCTCCCGCTGACCAGCATCGGCGTCGGAGCCGCTCCCTCGATCGTCGGCCAGGCGATCAGGGCGTTGATCTGCTCGTCGTGCTGGAAACCCCGGGTGTCGAACAGCGTCGCCCTGCGCGGGGCGCGGTCGAGTCCGACGACCCAGATCCGTCGGCCGTCCCCGGCCGCGGCCAGCGTCTTGCCGTCGGCCGAGAAGGCCAGCGCCTTCACGTCGGTCGAGAAGCCGCGCGAGATCAGCCCCTCGACCTTCAGCCGATCGCCCTCGCGCGTCCAGTAATGCACCTGGCCGTCGCGGTGGCCGGTCGCGATCTCGCCCGGATGGCCGGGACGGATCGCCAGGCAGGTGATCATCGATGTCACGTCCTTATCGGCGAACGTGAACGCGGGCGTTTTCCGCTCAGCCGGCCCAGGCGCAGAGAGGTCCCAGAGCCGGGCTGCCGGTGACTCGCCGCCGGTCAGCAGCGACTTGCCGTCGTCGGAGAACGCCAGGGCAAGCACCGGGTCTTCCAGTGTCTCGGTCGCGATCCAGTGGGTGAGCGCGAGGGTATCCGTCCGCCAGACGCAGACGAGCGGATCGACCGTCCCGGCCGCCGCCGCGGCGAGAAACCGGCCGTCGGGCGAGACCGCGACCGGACCGAAGGGGAGACCCTCCGGAATCCGGAAGCCGTCCGCAGTCTCCGCGAACGGAGTCGGGCCGTCGTCGATTCGATCGAGATCCAGCCGGATCGGCCGACCTGGATGCGCCGGTGCGTTGGAGTCGGGGATGAGCCCGACCCGATGGCCGTCGAGGAAGGCCCCAGCGGTGTAAGCGCCCGGGAGAAGCCGGCAGGTGCGCTCCGGAAGGTCCCAGATCCGGGCATTGCGCGCCGATCGGTCGTCGGCGTTACGCGGACGCTGGTCGTCGAGAAAGAGGAGCCGTCGCCGGTCGGGCGAGGCGCTGATTTGCTGCACCCTTCCCCGGTGCGCAGGGAATGACCAGGCCGTCTCGGCGCCGGCGGCTTCGAGCGGGCGGTAATCGAGTCCGCCGATGTTGTCGGCGACGAGCAGGCCGCGGCCGTCTCCCGAGAAGCCCAGATGGAAGGCCGACGCGGTGGGATCATCGATCCGACGGGTCGGAGCACCAGTTCCCGGGAGATCCCAGACAATCAACTCGTGCCGCTCGGTGGTGCAGGCGGCGAGGCGGTCTCCGGCGGGTGAAAACGCAAGATTCTGGATCGGCCGATCGAGAAGGTCGACGATGGGCCGCTTGCCGTCCGTGGACGGTCCGATCAGTTTCAGACCAGCGGCCGAGGTCACCGCGAGGCGGCCGTCGGGCGAGAAAAACAGGTGGATGGGGATCTCGGCCGAGGGACGAGCAGCGCCGGCGATCTCCTCGCGAGAGCCGGTCGACGGTGCCTCGATGACCACCCGGCCGTCCTGATAGCCGATTGCGAGGAGTCGTCCGTCGGGCGAGACGGCGATCGTTTCGGCCACCGGCCGGTCGATCGGAGCGGAGCCCGAAGGCGATCCCGAGGCGTCAAGGAGGTGGATCTTGCCGTCCCCGCCGAGCGCCGCAACGATCGAGGGGTCACGGCCGCCCGTGGCGATCCGTCGGCAGACGAGGTCCTCCGGCTTCCCGAGCGGTCGGAGCGTCAGCCCGGAAATCGGGATCTCTGAAAGGTCGCAGAGCGAGGCAATGCCTCGGGCGTCGACCGCGACGAGGTGCCGGCCGTCGGGGAGGATCGCGAGCTGCTCAATCCTTGCGGCGTGAGGCGAGGCGCCCCGGATTGGGATCGGGCCTCGGAAGTCGTCGGCGCGGTCGAAGACGTGGAGGGCGCCCCGGCCGTCGCCGACGACGAGCCATCGGTCGTCTCGGGTAATCGCCATTGCGGTGGCGCCGACGGTCGGTCCGGCGAGGGTGCGGAGCAGCATCCGGTCGGGCGCCGACCAGATCCGGATGGTCGAGTCCATCGAGGCGGTTGCGATCAGCCGGCCGTCGGCCGGGAAGGCCATCGAGGTCACGCGGTCGGCGTGACCGGCCTGAAGAACCAGCTCGGGGCGGGAGCGGGCCGGTTGGTCAGGCTGGGCGGTTCGGAGTGTCATTGAGGGTGGGACGCCGCCCATCGACCGGAATCCCTGGCGAGCGAGCCGAGGGTTCTGGTGCAGGTCGCGGAGGCACTCGGCGAGGTTGGGACCTCGACCCTTGCCGGCCTCGCCGAGCCCGGTGAGCAGGGCGCGGGTGAAGACCTCGCCGGGGTCGATCGATGGGTCGCGAGGCGGGCCGTCAGCGGCGAGCCAGGCCGTCACGCCGGGCCATCGAGCCAGCCGGGCGAGCCACTCCAGGCCGGTCGGCCTCGGCGCATCGGCGGGTCCCTCGGGTGCCGTCGCCAGCCAGCAGACGACCCGCAATCGGGCGCGCACACAACGGTCGACCGCTGATTCCAACGACCAGCCGCCCGCATCGGGCCTTGCTGGATCGGGGTCGCTCGGGACCACGATGTGCCGCAGCTCGACGAGGTTGCCTCGGCGATCGGCCAGGCACTTCGAGGCCCCCGCGAAGAAAATCACGACCACGTCGCCCGGCTTCGGCCGCTTGCCGGCCGGACTGAGGAGCCACTGCTCGATGGCCCAGTCCAGGTTGGCTCGCGTCGGCCGGATCAGCGTCGCCGGCGCCGCGGGTCGGCCCGGGTCGGTCACGCCTCGGTCACCGAGCAAAAGCTGATGCGACGGATCCCATCCGGCTCGCCGAAGCCAGCGGAGGACCTCCTGGGAGGATCGCGTCGCGGACCGGCCTTCGGGGAGCGCGGGGCTCCCGGGGTCATCGACCCCCGCCACGATCGCCCAGACCTCTGGCCCTGGCGCAGGCTGCGACCTCGCCTCAACGGCGACGAGCCAGAGGGCCGCCGTCGCCGCCAGGACCGGGATTCGGCTGCTCGACGATCGCGACATCGGTGGGCCTCGACCCTGATCGATTCAGGAGATGGACGATTCAAGCTCAAAACAGAAAAGCCATTTTCGCGGGGCTGGCCCGGCGGTCAGGGGGGCGGCGCCTCAGACGGCGGGCACTCCAGGACCACGCGGAAGCCGACGTCCGGCGGGGGCTCGGTCGGAGACTCGGCGTATCGGTAGAAGGCCCAGGCCTCCTTCAGATCGGCGCTGAGGAACGACCCACCCTTGACGACCACCTTCGCCGATGGGTCCGTCAGGTTGAGCGGTCGACGGTCGTCGGCCATCGGGTTCTTCTTCGAATTCCCCTTCAGCGGGAGCGTCCCGTAGGCGACATAAGGGTCGGCGCAGAGCTCGCGAACGTTGCCGACCATGTCGAAGACCTCGGCGGTGGTCCGGTCCTTCTTCGCGAACGACCGCACTGGCGCCGGCTCGGTGGCGGCGGCGTTCGGGTCGAAGAGGCAGGCCCAGGGCGGCTGGTCGGCCGGGGGTATCTCGTCGCCCCAGGCGAAGAGCGAGCGTTCGTTCTGCGAGCGGGCCGCCCACTCCCATTCCGCCTCGGTCGGGAGCCGGCCGTTGACCGATCGGGCGTACTTCCGCGCCAGGTCGTAGCCGACCAGGAGCGCCGGGTAGTCCTTTGCCTTCGGGTGGTCGGCACCGAAGCGGGCGAGCCATTCCGACCAGGGCTTCAAGGCCGCGCGGTCCTCGGGATGCTCCTTCGTGTAGGCGGCCAGCTCGCCGTTGGTGGCCTCGGTCTGCTGGATGTAAAAGCCCGGGACGCGGATCGAATGCGGAGTGATCGGATGGCCGGCGGCGTCGGCGGCCGGGGCGCCGTCGCGAGGGTCGCCGCGCCGGTAAACGTCGCCCCGGATGTATGAGAAGCGGGCGTTGTCCTTCTGTCGGATCAGGGTACGAGGCCATCCCGGCTGGCCCTCAAGGTCGCCAGGCGACTCGGGCTTGTAGCCGGTCGGCAGGTAGACGCGATCGGCGAAGAACTCGAAGGTCACGCCATCGTCGGCGCGGCGGAGGGCGGTCGGATAGCCCGGATGGTCGGGGACGATGTCGCTGGGATCGACGGCCTCGAATCCCTTCGGGAGCCAGAGGGCAGGGGAGGCCGGCTTCGGCTCGTCGGGCTCGGTCTTCGCGGGTGTGCTGGGTGAGTGGCTGGCCTGGCTCGACGGGTTGGCCGGGGACGGATTGAGGGGAACGGCGCGGTCCCGGTCCCGGGCGATCATCGAGGCGCCCAGGGCAACGATCGCGATCAAGGCTGAAGCGGCGACTGTCGGGAGGACCCACACCGGACGACTCGGGCCCGAGACCGCCGGCGCGGTCATCGGTCCGGTCAGCGGCGGGATCTCCGGCTCGGTTGCGGGGAGTCCGGCGTCGGTCATCGTCGCCATGACGGTCGTCGGCTCGCTCGGCGGAGTCTCCGGTGGCGCCGGCTTGACCCCCGGCCCGAGTGACGGGATCGGAGCCGCCATCGGAAGCGTCGGGAAGCTCGCCATCTCTCCCGAGAGGCCAGCGGCGCGGAAGAACTGTTCGGTGAGTTCCATCGCCGATTGCGGACGGTCAGCCGGGTTCTTTTCAAGGCATTGCCGAACCACCCGCTCGACTTCCTCGGGGACGTCGCAATCGGGGTTGGCCTGCTTCATCGGGATTGGGGGCGAGTTCAGGTGCGCAGCGAGCATCGCCATCCGGCCGCCCCGGAACGGCAGGGTTCCGGTGAGCAGGTGGTAGAGGACGACGCCGGTCGAATACAGATCGCTCCGGCCATCGACCTCCGGCGCCTTCTCCTCCTTGTCGAACCCGCCTCGGATCTGCTCGGGGCTCATGTAAGCGGGCGTGCCGACCAGGTCGCCAGCGGCCGTCAGTTCGGCGCCGGAATCGTCCTCGACGATCTTGGCAATGCCGAAGTCGAGGACCTTGATCCGGGGCGGGCCCGAGTCGTCCCGGCGCTCCACGAGCATCAAATTGGAGGGCTTCAAGTCGCGATGGATGATCGGCCGGGGCTCGCCGGTGGCCTCGTCGACGTGACCGTGGGCCTCGTGCAAGACGGCGCAAAGCTGTTCCAGGACGCGGGCGACCCACTCGACCGGCATCGGCCGGTCGCCGTTCTGTTTCAGAACGTCGGTGAGGCTTCGGCCGCGGATCAGCTCCATTTCGATGTAAGCGACGGACT
>DAHZZC010000284.1 GCA_027435495.1 Planctomycetales bacterium | reverse complement strand
GCGTTGACGCCGGAGAGGATCGAGACGACCAGGCCCGGTCCGGTCCAGCTCGGCGCCACACCGGTCCGGAGATTGTTCAGGACGAGCAGGCGGCCGTCTGGGGAGGTCGCCGCTGGTCGGCCGGTGAACACCACGGAGTAGGAGCTTTCGGCGAGGATCGTCTCGGGCGAGTTCAGCCCGCCGAACTGCCCGGTGGTTGGGTCGTAACCCATTTCGTTGCCCGACCAGCCGGCGCCCCCGCCGAAGGAGTTGTTGAGGATCTGCTGGTCGGTCCCGCTGACGGCCATCACCACCAGGCGGAACAGGCTCCCGGCCGGGTCCAACTGCGTCACGACGTTCCCTTCAATCGTCGAACCGTTCGACGAGTGCAGGCCGAAGGCGTCGGTTGAGTAGGTATCGGCCTGGGCGCCGAGAACCTGATTGTTCGAGACCATCCAGGGGCCGCCAAAGAGGTCGATCGGTCCGCCCTGAAACGTCCCGCCGGTGATCGTCCCGCTGTCGGCGTCGTTGGTCCGGACCAGGTTCATCGCCGGCTCACCGGCATATTTCCAGGCCCCGCCGCCGATCTGCTGCGCCTGCGCGGAAAGCGAGGCGAAGCTCGATGCGTCGAATGCCGGAGGGCCGTAGATCGAGACGCCCGAGAGCGTCAGCACGTCGCGATTCTGATTGGAGTTGGAATCTCGGGTGTCGATCACCGCATGAATGATCCCCAGGTTGTTCATCGGATCCCAGAGCGCCGGTGTGTCGCCCGCCGGATTGCTCCAGCGGATCGGCTGGCTCATGTCGAACCGGATCGTGAAGTTCTCGAAGTCAAGCTGGAGATTCGTCCCGCCCGGGTTACTTGTGTAGATCGCCCCGGAGGCCGAGGCCGGCCAGGCCGCCGTGTTCCCCTGCTGGAAAAGGAGCGTGGCGCCGTTGCCGACGATCTTCACCGAATGCGTGATCTCCAGCGGCTGCGTGATGACGATGGTCTGGCCAGCGGGCAGGTCGATCGTGTCGTACTGGGGGCTGGTCGACATCAGATCGGCGCGAAGCTGTGCCTCGGTCGTCGGCGGGGTTGGCGCCGCCTGGACGCTGATCGGCTGAGTCATCAGGGCGAGGTTGGCGTCGGTCCCGGCGAAGGGCGTCGCGTAAACCTGCGACGACCCCGGCAGGTCCACCTGGAGCAGCATCGACGTCGACGACCCGGCCGCGGGCGAGTCGTTCCCGGTCGGCGGGAAGTACAGATCGACCACGCTAGTCGAGCCGGAGCGGAGCGTTGCATAAACGTGATTATGATCGAGCGTGTTGGTCGTGCTGTCCCAGAAATTGGAGTACGGGTCGCTGAGTGTCCAGGTAACCTGGCCGAAGGTCGCGGGATCGAACGCGACCCCCGAAGGCGCCGTGACGACCAGGTGGTTGTAGCCCTGCTCGTAAGCGGCCCCGGTTCCGTCCTGACCAAGATCCTGCACGGCGAACGTACCGAGAACCGGAGCCGGCGTCGGAGTCGGCGGCATCGGATCGGTGGCCGAGGTCAGGTTGTCGATCGCAACCGAGACGACGTCGGGTGTCGTGCTGTTCTGGTAGTCGATCGTAAGGGTCAGCGTCGAGCCGTTGGTGAGCTGGATCATCGGCCCGGTCGATCCGCCGAGCGGCAGCGAGCCGCCGGCCGGGGCCTGGTCACTCCGGACCGTCGGATTCAGGTAGAGGTCGCCCTGCGCGGCGGTCGTCGACGCGAAGAACTCGGCGAGCGCGAAACCACTCGGGTCGGGCGCGGTCGCCCAGGCAAAGCCCCCAGGCGCCGACACCGCGATCGACGAAACCGGCCCGGAGAGGTTCGAGAGCCGCAGGTGAAGATCCTGGATTCCGTCCGGTCCCTGCGAGGCCGTCGAACCGACCAGGTCCTGGCCGTCCTGCCCCAGACTCGTGACGACCGCCGTGAGCAGCCGACGCAATTCCAGGGGGCCGAACTCGGGGGTTAGCCAGACTCTCCGACGTCCTTGGCGCGACTTCATGGGTGCTCTTCAGAGGTACGCGGGAACCCGTCCTGGCCTGGGTGTCCGTCGATTCCTTCCGAAGAACTTTAGCTCAAATTCAGGTCTCCCTCCGAATTTAGTCGGGTTACACCGGATCACAAGAGAAAGCCGGCGCAACGAGACCAATGCCGATCGTTACTATTCGTACAATCCGCCCAACCGGCGAAACACACAGACCAGGCTGTATGGCCTGAACGCGTTGACTGGGTAGCGAGAGTTCAACGCGAAGCCGGAGTCGCGCGGAGCTTGGCAATCATGAGGGCAAGCTCGCGGGGGAGGTGACGAACGCCCGCCAGCAGAACGGCGCCGGCGAGAAGGGGAGCCGGTAGGAGGGCAAGCCAACCCGCGACCAGGTTCTCGGGGTCGTGGCCGGGCCGGGCAACCGGGACGGCGCCGATGACCGCGAGAACGCGGCCAAGTCCGGTCGCCAGCGTGTCGTCTCGGGCGCAGGTATCGATTACCCATCCCATGAGGGTAGGAGACCAGAGGTCGCCGAGGAGGTGTCCGGCGGAGATCGCCGCGCCAAAAGCAACGCCCCGCATGTTGGGCATGGTGACGCCCGCGAGGATCGTGAAGCCGATCGGGACGACGAAGAACATCGCGGCCTCGGCTGGCAACAGGCCCACCTCGACCGCGACCGGATTCGGGCCGTAGGCCGTCGCCAGCAGGCCGGCAGCCGCGGCGAACATCGCCAGGGCCGGGACGAGAAACAACCGGCGCGAACGGGCCGGCGCGATCCCATCGGCGACCAGGCCCCCGGCCGTCAGCCCGGCGATCGCCGCGGAGAGCAGGATCAATCCGGCGACCTGCTCGGCGCGGGACGCGGCCAGTCCGCAGGCCATGAGCCAGGGGGGTGACCAGTACGCCAGTCCCGCGATTGCGAACGACGCCGCTGTCATCCCAAAAATCGCATAGTTGAATGACGAGTTCACCATCAGGTCAACATAATCGCTCGGGCTCGGGCCCTGGCGATCGTGGAGGATCAATCGGGACGCGGGGGCGGGCTCACCCGTCCCGCGGACCGGATCGGGGATGAGCAGGGCGAACAGCGCCAGCGGAATCCCAGGCGCTCCCACAGCCAGGAAAGCCGCCTGCCAGCCTGCCGCCGTTGCAACCTCGGCCGCAAGCAGCCGGCCCAGCACCGCGCCGACCGGCACCGCCAGGAAGAGTACCGAGAACGCTCGGCCTCGCGCCCGGCGCGGGAAGAGGTCGGCCAGGAGCGTCAGTGCGATCACGGTGGTCGCCGCGCCGCCGGCGCCGGCCGCGGTGCGTGCCGCCTGGATCTGGTCCGAAGACCGGGCCAGACCGGTCGCGACCGCCGCCAGGCTCCATCCGGCGAACGCCAGCGCCAGCACCCTCGGTCGGCGGAGCCGATCGGACAGGTAACCGATGATCGGACCGCCGATCGCCGCGCCCAGAAGCAGGGCTGTGGAGAGCCAGCCAGCTTCAAGCTCGTCGAGACCCAGCTCGGAACGAACTGGCTCCAGCACCGCTCCCATGAGCCAGACGTCGGCCGCGTCGAGCGCGTGCATCGCGAAGACGAGCCCGAGCACGCCCCAGGCTCGCCAGGCAACCGCCGGGAGTGGCAGTGGGGACGGCGGAACGTCGGCGAGGTTCTCTCCGCTGGTCTGGCTCACGGTCAGAGGTCTCCGAAAATGGCGGTGCTGGGGCCGGTGCCGTCCTACTTCTTCTCGCCGTTCCTGAGGGTCTCGAGGTAGGCGATCAGGTCGGCGAAGTCGCCAGGCGAGATCCCCTCGGCAAGCCCACTCGGCATCAAGGAGACATCGCCGCGCTTTCTGGCCTCGACGTCGTCCTTCGAGACCTTCACGAGCTTCGCGTCGGCGTCCTGAATCTGAATCGCGTCCGCGGTCTCGTTGCGGACGATTCCGGTGACGATCCGGCCATCGGCCAGCGCGAGAACCTCCGCCTCGTACCCCGAGGATATCCGCGCTGAGGGGGTCAGCACCGAGGCGACAAGCTCATCCCGAGGATACTTCGATGCAACGCTCCCCAGCTCCGGACCGACGTTGCCCCCCTCCTTGCCGACGGCGTGGCACTTGATGCAGGCCAGGCCCTTCGTATCGAAAAAGATCCGCTGCCCTCGCCCCGGGTCGCCCTTGCCCAGCATCGCGGCAGTCCGGTAGGTGTCGGGGTTGAACGCCCCGGCCGAGGGGCCCTTCAGGAACGCAAAATCCGAGGGCGCCGTCACCGAGACCGCGAACTGCCACGGACCACCCCGGTTCCCGCATCGAATCAGGACGCGATTCGTCCCCTTGTTCAGTCGGACATCGAAACGGCTGCGCTCGGGGTCGAAGCCGCGACGGTCGGCGAACGTGTAGACCTCCTGGCCATTGAGCCAGACGGTCAGCGTGTCGTCGGAGCCGACGGCCATCTGCGCGGGGCGGTCAACGGCGCTCTGGATCTCGGCGTAACCAAAGGCGGCGAGGTCGTCGTCGTGGCTGTAGATCCGGCCAAGGTCAATCTGACCGCGGTCGTCGATCGCCTCGGCCGACCGCCAGGCGACTCGCTTGCCGCCAGCTCCCTCGAAGCTGGCCGACGGGTCGACGGGCTTCTCGGGCGAGAGGTCGGCATGGGCGTCGATCGGGAACGGACCGACCAGCCGCCATCGAGTAATCGGGGCCAGACCGGCGAAAATCGTTCGGAGCTCGGGAATCAGCGACGGCGAGAGCTCATGCCGGCTGGCAAGCTGGTCCAGCACCGGCGCGGCGCGATCGCGGATGCTCGCGATCGCCGAGACCGAGGCACGACGGAGATCCGCGCTCTTATCCGCGAGGCCGCGAAGGTAGACCGAGAGCGCGCGAATGTCGGGGACGGCGGTGAGCGCCAGAGTGGCCTCGAACCGAGAGTCGTTCGAGTCGGCCGCGGCGATCAGCGCGGGAATGGCTTCTCGGTCCTTCAGCGCCGCCGCCGCGGCGATCGCCCGGCGACGAACCGAGGCATCCGGATCATTCAGATGCGAACGAACCGCGGCGAGGACGTCCGCCGGCAGGACGGTCGTCGTCGGGGCAGGGGCCTGCGCACGCCGTCGACGCGGGCGACGATTGAAGCCCTGCGGCGCGGGGGCCTCGGCGATCGCTGCGATCGCCTCGATCCCGGCGGCGCGGACGGCCGCCGACTGGGCGCCAAGGGTCTTCTTCAGGAACGGGAGCGCGTCGGTGTCGTGAATTCGCCCGAGCGCCGCGATCGCCTGCACACGCAGGTCGGTCGAGAGCCGATCACCGGAGACCAGCACGCCAATCGACTCGACGGCGGCATCCCCGCCGATCGACTCGATGGCCGAGAGCGCCGCCTCGCGGACAGGGGCAGGCGTCGAGCTGTCGCGAAACGCAGCGGCGAGCATCCCGATCGACTCGTTGTCGCGAAGCTGTCCGAGCGCCCGGGCCACGGCACGGCGGACCTCGGCGTCCTTCTCTCCGGCGAACTGCGACCGGATCGCGGCGCGCGAGTCGTTGTCCTTCGCCTCGGCGAGAGCCTCGATCGCGGCGATTCGGATCCGGCTGGACGGGTCGCGGAGCATCGACCGGGCCGCGTTCAGAACGCGAGCCGTTCCTTCCCAGGCGATGGTCTTCGCCGGCGGTTCGCTCCGGGCCGGCTGCGTCCCCCACCACTTGCCATCCCAGGGCGGGCGCTTCCGGTGGGCCTCGGCCAGGAACCGGATCGCCTGCACTCGCTCATCGGCCGAACGCTTCGCATTGCTGGCGAACCGGATCAACTCATCGACGGCCGACTTCGAATAGACCTCCTCCATCGCCAGCAGAACGCCGGCGCGGACCTTCGGGTCGGGCGAATCGAGGCCCTTCGCCGCAGCCCGCCACTGGCCGATTCGCTGCAAGGCCCGACGCGCCGAGAACGCGACATACCCATCGGGATCGGCAAGCGACCCGAGCAGCGCAGGCACCGCGTGGGCCTCTCCCATCCGCCCGAGGGCAATCACAGCCTGGAGCCGGACCGTCGGCTCGCGGTCCTTCAGAAGCCCGACGAGTGGCGCCTCGTGGCCTCCCGTCGCACGCTCGCCGAGAGCACGAGCGGCCTGGGCTCGCACATCCGCCTCACGCGCCTTCAGCGCGACGACCAGCGCATCGGTCGCCTCGGGCGTCCCGCCGGCGATCGCGTCGACAACCCAGACCAGGTGGCGACGGGCGAGCGCGGGTGTCGCCTCGTTTTCGAGCGCCGCGATGGCCAGGCCAAGGGCCTCCTTTCCGCGATGCACGAGCGCCGACTGGGCCCGACTCCGCTCGTGAAACGAGGGGTGATCGAGCTCTCGAATCTGATCGGCAATCGGGTCACTGTCCCGACCGCGCGGACGAGGCTTCGCGACTGGTCCCTCGTAGGTCACGGCGTAAACGCGGCCGAGCTTCTCGGTCTTGTTGCCCCAGCCGCCCATCGACCAGTCGGCGACATACATCGTCTGTCCGTCCGGCGAGAGAGCCAGGTCGAGCGGGCGAAAACTCTCGACACCGCCTGGCTTGATGAAGTCGACCATCTCGGCAATCTTGAATGTAGCCCCATCGGGGACGAACCGAAACGCCTGGACCGACCGCTTGCCCCACTCGGACCAGAAGACCATGCCGCGATACTTCTCGGGCCAGGCGTCCTCACCGTAGTAGAGCCCGCCGCACGGCGAACCGCCGCCGTACTCGGCGATCCGCGGGAGTATCCGGTCCTTGCGATTGTGATAATCGTACGGATAGCCATAATAGCCGCCGTCAATGTGATAGGTAACCCGCGTCCACCAGCCGAGGCCGTCGTCGGTATTGTCATAAGTGAACAGGTTATCGCGATCGTCGAGGTTGGGCTCGAGGTGGTTGCGCGTTCCGGTGGTGAAGACCTCCAGACCTGTCCCGTCGGGGCGGCAGCGAAGGGTACCGCCGCCGTGGACCTGCGCCGTCCGGCCGTCGGGGCCAGTCGCCTTCGGCACGCCCTTGTCGCCAACCGAAATATACAAATATCCGTCCATCCCGAA
>DAHZZC010000283.1 GCA_027435495.1 Planctomycetales bacterium | reverse complement strand
CCGCGGTGTCGTCCTCGACCGGGACGGCCAGCCGGCTCCCGGTGTCGGTGTTATCGTCGAATATGATTACGAGAATGCCGTGAAGACGGACGCCTCGGGCCGGTTCACCGTCCACGGCGCCGGCAAGGAGGCGAAGGTCGTGATGCTTCGATCGAACGACTATTTCGCCGAGAAGCCGAGGCTGGAGCTTGGCCCCGATCACGATCACGTCAAGCTGACGATGACGAGGGCATACCACATCCAGGGGACGGCCGTCGACGCCGAGACCGGGAAGCCGGTCGACATCGATTCGGTCCGGCTCTGCCTCGTGGATCGGGAGCCGGATGGCTCGTATGCCCTTCGCGGGTGACTGAGCGAATTCGAGCAGACCGAGCCCGGGCGGTTCGGCATCACCTACGAAGGCAAGGCAGACGAGTACCACATCACCGTCACGTCCCGCGACTACCTCGACGGCGAGGTCTTCCTCGGGAAGATGGCAGCTCGACAGAACCTCTCGGGGATCGTCGTGAAGCTGGCCCGCGAAACGGGAGCGAAGGCAAAGGAGGAGACAACGCGAATTGTCGGCGTCGTGACCCGCGACGGTAAGCCGGTGACCGGCGGCCGGGTCGGCGCCTGGCAGAAGCTACGGAAGGAGCGCAACCGGGTGAACGCGACGATCCATCGAGGCCGGACCGTCCCGGCGGACGGTTACGAGGCCGGATGGGCGAAGGTCGGTCCCGACGGCCGGTTCGCGATCGAGAACCTCAAGGGCTATCCCACCTACCGTTCCTGGTACATGGTGTACGAAGGGCCGGAGGACAAGACCTCCGTCGTCGGGCCGATCGAGTTCACCGCGAAGGATCGCGAGGTCCGTGCCGACATCCCGGTCGTCACAGACGGCGCGATCGAAGGGCGAATCGACCATGTCCCGCCCGCGATGGCCGGGCAGGTCTGGGTGGTCGCGTTCGATGAGGGGATCTTCCGCCGCGACGTCCTGACCCGGTCCGACGGCACGTTTCGGATCGAGGGCCTGCCGCCCGGTCGGTACGGGTTGAAGGCGGGCCACGATGGGTACAGAGACCCGCACGTCCCCCGCGCCGACGACCTGAGCAAGCTCGATCCTTCGATCTGGAAGAATCCTGCCGAGCCGTGGCAGGGGGCGGTTGTGGCGACCGTCGAATCCGGGAAGACGGCCGGCGGGGTCATCCTCGACCTCCGACCGCCCGGACCGATCGTCGACCCGCCCGATCGGGCGAAATGAGGGGGAAATCGGCGCCGGCCGGGGGCGATTTTGCCCAATAATCCGGCCGGCGGGCGAATATCCGTCAACTCCGGGGACTCGAACGACCCCGGGGACGCGGCCCGTCGGGCCGATCGCGACGCAACGCGCCCCGCCCGGGACGTTCCGGGCCGGCACGCCGCCGCCCTCCTCGTTCCGCAGGAGTCGAGCCGTGTTCATGCCACTGGTCGATCAGGTGGCTCTCTTCTCGGCGATTTCGGAGATGCCCAGCGGCCTCCTCTGGCTGATCGGGCTGGTCGCGCTGATCCTGGCCGCGACGGAACTGGCCGGTCTGCGCTACATCGCCAACAACCGTGTCGGGGTCGTGGAACGGCTCTGGTCGATGAAGGGCTCGGTCCCCGAGGGGCGGATCATCGCTCTCGAGGGCGAGGCCGGTCTTCAGGCCGAGGTACTTCGCGGTGGCATCCACCTGGGCCTCTGGCGATGGCAGTACCGCATCCACAAGCTGCCGCTGGTCACGGTCCCACAGGGGAAGATCGGATACGTCTACGCCCGAGACGGCGAGGCCCTGCAGCCGAGCCAGACCCTCGCCCGGGTCATCGACTGCAACCAGTTCCAGGACGCCCGGCGGTTCCTCGGCGGCGTCCCGGGCGGCCCCGAGACCGATCCGGCCGTCGGCCAGCGGGGCCGGCAGCGCGCCTTCCTCCGCGAGGGCGTCTACGCCATCAACCTCGCCCTCTTCACCGTGATCCTCGAGGACTCGGTCTATCGACTCGAGACAGGCGGCTCCCGGGAGTTGAAGACGCTCGTCAACTGGCAGAACGAACTGAACGAGATGGATGCCTTCAGCCCGGTCCTCATCGGCGGGCCGATGCAGGTTCCCGACCCGCTCCTCCCCGGCAAGACGGTGACCGTCGATAGCATGGGGATCGTCACCGTGCACGATGGTCCCTCGCTCCCGCCTGGAGAGATCATCGCTCCGGCGGTCGGCTGTGACCGCAACGACAAGGACTTCCACAACAACTACCAGGACCCCGAAGCCTTTCTCCGCGCCGGCGGCCAGCGGGGGTTGCAGGTCGTCCCGCTCACCGACGGCACCTACTTCATCAACCGATGGTTCGCCACGATCGAGTCGATCCCCAAGACGATCGTGCCGATCGGCCACGTCGGGGTGGTGGTCAGCTATTACGGGCGGAGTGGCAACGACCTCTCCGGCCAGGGATTCCGACACGGCGAGCGTGTCTCCGAGGGCGAGCGCGGCGTCCAGGAGAAGCCGCTCGGGCCCGGCAAGTACGCCTTCAACACCTACGCCGGCAACATCGTCCTGGTGCCGACCACGAACTTTGTCCTGCACTGGGTCACCGGCCGGACCGAGTCGCACCGGTACGACGAGAGCCTCCGCTCCATCGATCTGGTCACCAAGGACGCCTACGAGCCGACACTCCCGCTTTCCGTGGTCGTCCACATCGACTACCAGAAGGCGCCCAGTGTGATCCAGCGGTTCGGCGACGTGAAGAAGCTCATCACCCAGACGCTCGACCCGATGCTCAGCGCCTACTTCCGCGACGTGGCGCACAAGCGGACGATGCTCGAGCTCCTGCAGGAGCGCGACGCGATCCAGCACGAGGCCGCCGGCGAGCTCGGGCGGAAGTTCCACAACTTCGACATCGAGTGC
>DAHZZC010000282.1 GCA_027435495.1 Planctomycetales bacterium | reverse complement strand
CTGCCGACCCTCGCCGCTCTCGCCGGCGCGAAGCTGCCGGATCGCCCGATCGACGGCCTCGACATCCGCCCGCTACTCCTCGGCGCCCCGGGCGCGCGGAGCCCGCACGACTCCCTCTTCTTCTACTATGCCAACGGCCAGCTTCAGTCGATGCGATCCGGCCGATGGAAGCTCCTCTTCCCCCACGTCTCCCGATCCATGAACGGCCAGGCTCCCGGCCACGGCGGCATCCCCGGCAAGTATCGGAAGCTGGAGGTCGGCCTCGAACTCTACGACCTCGATACCGACATCGGCGAACAGACCAACCTGGCCTCCCAGCACCCCGAGATCGTTCGCGACCTCGAAAAGAAAGCCGATGCCATCCGTCGAGAACTGGGCGATCGCCTCAAAAATCAGCAAGGGAATGCCGTCCGCCCGCCCGACCTGGCGCCGGCACGTCCTCGCGACTGATCGGCCGACCCATCCTCGAATCACAAATGCCCATCTGCTCTTCCCCGAATCTTTCGTTTCTGCGATGATAAAGATGAGGTGATCGGGCGCGGGACTCTCCGTTACCTTTGCGCCCCGTCCGGTGCGATCGATCCCCGAACGCCCGACGGAACGACCAGGATGGCACAGGGTTACGTCGTCAGATATGGTCGAATGCGGTTCCTCGGCGAGTTCGCCGGCTTGCCGGGGCAAGACCACCCTCGGGGGCAGGCGGTCGTTCTCCGAAGCGATCGCGGTACGGAGATGGGCGAGGTCCTCTGCCCGGCCAGTGAGCAGACCTCTCGCTTCCTGCCCGACCCCTCGCGCGGCGAGATCCTCCGCCTCCCGACCGCCGACGATCTGGCGCAGGAGGATCGAGCCGCCGATGAGTGGGAACGCGACTTCGCCACCTGTAACGAGCTGATCGCCAGACGCCGCCTTCAGATGAACCTCGTGGACGTCGAGCTTCTCCACGGTCGCGAGCGCGTGATCTTTTATTACCTGGCCGAGAAGCGGGTCGATTTCCGGGAACTGGTCAAGGACCTCGCACGGGCCCTTCGGACCCGAATCGAGATGCGCCAGATCGGCGTTCGCGACGAGGCGAAGCTTCTGGCCGATTACGGCGACTGCGGCAAGCCCGTCTGTTGCAACACCCATCTCACGAAGATGCCGCCGGTCTCGATGAAGATGGCAAAGGTCCAGAAGACCACGCTCGACCCCTCGAAGATTTCCGGCCGGTGCGGGCGGCTGAAGTGCTGCCTTCGTTACGAGTACGACACCTACCGCGCTCTGGAATCGACCCTCCCGCCGGTGGGTTCAACGGTAACCACGGCCGCCGGTCGGGGCCGGATCGTCGGCCATGAGATCCTGGCGCAAAAGGTGGTGGTCGAATACGAGGACCGCCGCCGGGTGATTCTCGGCCGGGAGGCCCTGCTCCTGATCGAGCCCCCTCTCGGTCGCCGGGGCGGCTCGTCTTCGACCAATGACCACGATTTCGACGATTCCGACGATGACCCGATGGATGACCATCCGCTCTCCCGTAACTGACCGTTTCTCCCCCCGACCGGCGCTCCTAGATCAGCCCGCTCGCCGACGAGCCGGTTCGAATCCCACAGGATGACCTGTCCATGAGCCTTCGCGACCACCTCCCACGGATCATTGCCCTGGATCCCCGCTACGGGATCGACGCCTACGCGTTTGTCCTGGAGGCGCTCGACCAGGCCCGCCGCAAGAAGATCGCCGCTTATCGCGCCCGGTCCGCGGAGACCGGCACCACTCGGTCTCGGCGATCTCGATCCCGGCTCCCGAAGGGTGCCGGCCATGTCACCGGCCAGGAACTCTGCCACGCTGTTCGAACCCTGGCGCTCGACCAGTACGGGCTCCTGGCCGCCACGGTCCTGGCCCACTGGGGGATCGGTTCCACTTCCGATATCGGCGACATCGTCTACAATATGATTGCGACCGGCGACCTGGAGAAAACGCCGACCGACTCGCGCTCCGACTTCGACAACGTCTTCGACTTCCAGGTCGCGTTCCGACCCAAACTCGTCCTCGCTCACGACGATCCGTTCTGACCCACTCGCGGAGGGAAACCCGATGACCCGGCCCGATGCCGCACGCCGACGTTTCGTGGCCGCCCTCTTCCTTTTCTTCGCCTGGGTTGGGGTCTTGCTCACGATGGCGGTGACCTCTTCCTTCCGCCCTCCCGAACACCTGCACGGAACAACCGCGGATTCCCCGGTCGAGGACCCTCACGCGGGATGATGGACCACCACCACCTCCCACTTCACCAATCCTCCGGTTGAAGTCCCCGACAAACCGCCGATCCCCAATGCAGCTTTCCTGAGATGGCCACCTTACCCACCCGACTTCAGCAGCAGGCCCGCGACCGACTCGCCGACGCCCTTCTGGCGACGGCCGAGGCGTCCCGGCTCGACGGCACCGGCCGCCTCGACGACGCCGGATTCCGCGAGATCGCCACGCGGCTCGCTTCCATTTCCTCGGCCTTCTCGCTCGACGAGATCGTCGCCCGGGCGCTCGACTCTCGTGTGAAGGCGCTCAAGCTTCCGACCGGATCGGCCGACCTGATCGGGCTGAACTCCGATTCGGTCGACCCGCTGCTCGCCCTCCGGCTCGACGACCTCGCCCTCGGCGAGCTGGTCGGACGGCTCGAAGAGGAGCTGGGCGGACTTTGAGGGACCGAGACCCGTGTTTCGGGTGCTTCCCTTCTGCGGCCTGAACGTCTATCCTGTCTGGATCGAAACGCGACGATGTTTCCGGACGATCGGGCCACATGCAGGATCGAATCGCCATGAAATCAGTTTGGGAAGGGGTCTTTCCAGCGGCGACGACGCAGTTCCATCCCGACCAGTCGCTCGACCTCCCGGCGACCATGGCCCATCTCGACCGGATGATCGATGCCGGAATTCATGGTCTGATCATGCTCGGAACCGTCGGCGAGAACTGCTCGCTGGACTACGCCGAGAAGATGCAGGTCCTCCGCGCGACCGTCGAGCACGTCGCCGGACGGGTGCCGGTCATGTCGGGCGTCGCCGAATGCACCACCGCCCTCGCCTGCAAGTACGCCGCCGACGCCCGCAAGATCGGCCTCGACGGCCTGATGGTCCTTCCGGCCATGGTCTACAAGTCCGACCCCCGCGAGACGCTCGCCCACTTCCGGGCCGTCGCGGGCGCCTCCGATCTACCGATCATGGTCTACAACAATCCGGTCACCTACGGCGTCGACATCACCCCCGAAATGTTCGTGGAGCTCGCCGACGAACCGAAGCTGGTCGCGATCAAGGAATCGTCCGAGAACGTCCGCCGGATCACCGACCTCAAAAATGCCTGCGGCGACCGCTATATCCTCTTCTGCGGCGTCGATGACCTCGTCCTGGAAAGCCTTCTCCTCGGCGCCACCGGATGGGTCTCGGGCCTGGTGAATGCCTTCCCGGCCGAGAACCGGTTGCTCTGGGACCTCGCCCACGCCGGACGATGGGAGGAAGCCCGCGAACTCTACCGCTGGTACACCCCCCTGCTCCATCTCGACACCTACCCAAAACTCGTCCAGTACATCAAACTGGCACAGCAGGAGTGCGGACTCGGTTCCGAGATGGTCCGCGCTCCGAGACTAACCCTCGAGGGCGAGGAACGCGACCGAATCTTGAAGATCATCCGCCAATCGATCGCGACCCGGCCGAAGCTCGGCTGACCTCCACAAGTCCCCCTGTTGAGGACTCACCGTGCATCGCATTCAGGTGGTTGATACGCACACCGGCGGCGAGCCAACCCGCGTCGTGATCGCGGGCGGCCCCGACCTCGGCACCGGCTCCATCGCCGATCGCCTGGCCGCGTTTCGGACCGCCCACGACACCTTCCGATCCACCGTCGTCAACGAGCCACGCGGCTCCGACGTCATGGTCGGCGCCCTGATCGTCGAGCCCGTCGACCCGTCCTCCGCGGCCGGCGTGATCTTCTTCAACAACGTCGGCTACCTCGGGATGTGCGGCCACGGGACCATCGGCGTTGCCGTCGCACTGCATCACCTCGGTCGGATCGACCTCGGGACGCATCGCCTCGAAACGCCGGTCGGTCCGGTTGCGGTCACGGTCGAAAATCGCAACACGGTCGCCATCGACAACGTCGAAAGCTACCGACACGCCCACAACGTGGTAGTGGATGTCCCCGGTCTCCGCCGTTACGTCGGCGATGTTGCCTGGGGCGGCAACTGGTTCTTCCTGATCCAGGACCACGGCGAGTCGATCGCCCCAACGAACATCGACCGCCTCACCGACGTCACCTGGCGGATCCGCCAGGCACTCGAAGCCAGGGGCATCCAGGGCGCGAACAGCGGCGAAATCGACCACATCGAGCTTTTCGGCCCGCCAACCCTCCCCAACGCCGACAGCAAGAACTTCGTCCTCTGCCCCGGCCGTGCCTACGATCGCTCTCCCTGCGGGACCGGGACGAGTGCCAAACTCGCCTGCCTGGTCGCCGACGGCAAGCTCGCCGAGGGCCAGCTCTGGCGGCAGGAAAGCGTCATTGGCAGCCTCTTCGAGGTCTCGGTCCGGATCGTCGAGGACCGGATTCGGCCCCGAATCCGGGGCACCGCCTTCGTGAACGCCGAGTCCACGCTGATCGTCGACCCGTCCGACCCGTTCGCCCTGGGTATCCGATCATGAGCCCGACCGCGTCTCATCACCCTTCGTCGGCCGTCGTCATCGGCAGCGGGGTCATCGGCACCGCCTGCGCCTACTATCTCCAACGATCGGGCTGGAAGGTCACGCTCATCGACAAGGGCGAGCCCGCCAGCGGCAGTTCGCACGCCAATTGCGGCTACATCTGCCCAAGCCACGTCCTCCCGCTCGCCGAACCGGGGATGGTCGGCCAGGCGCTTCGCAGCCTCTTGAAGCGCAACTCCCCGTTTGCCATCCGCCCGCGAATGGACCCGGCCCTCTGGTCATGGCTTCTCCACTTCGCCCGCCGCTGCAACGAGCCTCAAATGATTGAGGGCGGCCGGGCGATCCAGCCGCTGCTTCTCTCGTCGCTCGACCTTTACAAGGAACTGATCCGCGGCGAAAACCTCGATTGCGAGTTCGAGGAGCGCGGCCTCCTCTTCCCCTACCGCTCGAAAGAGGCGCTCGACGCCTACGCCGCCATCAATCGACTCCTGGCCGAGACCTTCGATTGCCCCGCCCGCCGGCTCGATCGCAACGAATTGATCGAGCTGGAGCCGGCCCTCAAGCCCGACCTCGCCGGCGGCTGGTACTACCACGACGACGCCCACCTCCGCCCCGACAAACTCATGAGCGCCTGGCACCGGCTCCTCACCGATTCGGGCGCCGTCATCCGTTCGCATTGCCCCTTCGAGGAGTTCTCAGGCTCCAACCGCCGCGCCGACTCGGCGAAAACCGGGCAAGGCGGGCTCTCCGCCGATGTCTTCATCGTGGCGACGGGCGCCTGGACGCCGAAGCTCAACGACGCCCTGGGCTGTCGTATCCCGATCGAGCCCGGCAAGGGTTACAGCCTCACGATGCCGCGCCCGTCGGTCTGCCCGCAGGTTCCGATGATCTTCCCGGAAACCCGGGTCGCGGTCACGCCGTTCCGGTCGGGCTACCGGCTCGGCTCGACGATGGAATTCGCCGGCTACGACGAGTCGATCTGCCCCGAGCGGCTCCAACTCCTCCGCGACGGCGCGACGCCGTATCTCCGCGAGCCCTATTGCGATCCGGTCGAGGAGCAATGGTTCGGCTGGCGACCGATGACGTACGACAGCCTCCCGATCATCGACCGCACCCCGCGATTCGAGAACGTCTACATCGCCGCCGGACACAACATGCTGGGCCTCTCGATGGCGACGGCCACCGGGAAGCTCGTCGCCGAACTGATCGAGGGCCGGGCGCCGCACATCGACCCCTCGCCGTACCGCGTCGCCCGGTTTTCGAACCCGGGCCGAACGAGACACTCCGCGACCACCACTCTCCACGGAGCCGACCGCGCATGAAGATCAAACGTCTCCTCGCCTACCGGGTCGAACTCCCCCTCCGCGAGGGGAAATACAACTGGTCGGGCGGCAAATCGGTGACCGTCTTCGACAGCACGATCATTGCGGTCGAGACCGACGCCGGCCTCACCGGTTACGGCGAGGTCTGCCCGCTGGGCCCGTTCTACCTCCCAGCCTATGCCGCAGGCGCCCGCGCTGGCCTCGCCGAGATCGGCCCGCACCTGCTCGGCGAGGATCCCCGCCAGCTCGGCCGGCTCAATCGACGGATGGACGTGGCCCTCCTCGGCCACCCCTACGTCAAGTCGGCCATCGACATCGCCTGCTGGGACCTCCTCGGCAAGGCGACCAACCAGCCGGTTTGCGTCCTGCTCGGCGGCCGATACGGCGAGGATTTCGTCCTCTATCGGGCCATCTCGCAGGAGGCCCCCGAGGCGATGGCGCGCAAGGTCGCCGGCTACCGCAACGAGGGTTATCGACGCTTCCAGTTGAAGGTCGGCGGCGATCCGATGGAGGACATCGAGCGCATCCAGGCCGTTGCCGCCGTCCTGGAACCGGGCGACCGCCTCGTCGCCGACGCCAACACCGGATGGCTGATGCACGACGCCCTCCGCGTCGTCCGCGCGGTCCGCGACCTCGACGTCTACATCGAGCAGCCGTGCCGATCGTACGAGGAGTGCCTGACGATCCGCCGCCACTGCGATCATCCGTTCGTCCTCGACGAGGTGATCGACTCGATCGACCCCCTCCTGCGCGGGCATGCCGACCGCGCCATGGACGTGGTCAACCTCAAGATCAGCAAGTTCGGCGGGCTGACGAAGATCCGACAGGCACGCGACCTCTGCGTCTCGCTCGGGATCGCGATGACGGTGGAGGATAGCTGGGGCGGCGATATCACAACCGCCGCGATCGCCCACCTTGCCCACAGCACGCCGACCGAACTTCTCTTCACCTCAACCGACTTCAACAGCTACGTAACCGTCAGCACGGCCGAGGGAGCCCCTCGGCGCACGAATGGCCGGTTGTCGGCCTCGACGGCCCCCGGGCTCG
>DAHZZC010000281.1 GCA_027435495.1 Planctomycetales bacterium | reverse complement strand
GATCGAGGTGAGGCGTGGTACGCTTCGGCTAGCGATTCTCTACCTGATCGCAGCGGCGGTCTCGACCTATGGCGAGTACGCCTGGATGGAAAGAATGGGAGAGGTCAAGATCGTCCTGGGGATGTCGGGCGTCGTCTACGCGATGTTCGGATACATCTGGATGAAGGAACTGTACGAGCCCGAGCAGGGTCTGGGCGTTGGTACGGGAACGGTCCGGCTCATGATCCTCTGGCTGTTCCTCTGCATGACGGGCGTTGTTGGCTCGATCGCCAACGCCGCGCATTTCGTCGGGCTCGCGGTCGGGATCGCCCTCGCGGTGATGCGGTTCTAGTCTCCCCATGGAATGCAACCGGAGGATGGACGGAATGGGCTCGCCGATTGTCGTCCCGGACGCTCCTGCTGCCGCCGTGATCGGCGGCGGGTTCATCGGCCCAGTCCACGTCGAGGCGCTCCGACGGATCGGCGTCGAGGTCGTCGGCCTGCTCGGCTCGACGCCCGATCGGGCCGCCGCGACGGCTCGCCGGATCGGTGTCTCTCGCGTCTATCGCGACCTCGACGAACTGCTGGCCGACGATCGCGTCGGTGTCGTCCACATCGCCTCGCCCAATGCGCAACACTTCGATCAGGCCAGGAAGTCGCTGGAGGCGGGGCGCCACGTTGTCTGTGAGAAGCCGCTGGCGATCACGGGGTCCCAGACGGGAACGCTCCGTGACCTCGCGGGGTCGTGTCCGACACAGGCTGCGGCGGTGAACTACAACATCCGCTATTACCCACTCTGCCGGGAGATCCGAGCGAGGATCGCGGACAATGAGATTGGGCGGGTGTTGAGCGTCACCGGGTCGTACGTCCAGGACTGGCTGCTCTATCCCGACGATTACAACTGGCGGGTCGAGCCCGACGGCGGGACCAATCTCCGCGCCGTTGCTGACATTGGCACGCACTGGATGGACCTGGCGCAGTACCTCGTCGGTGAGCCGATCGCTTCGGTCAACGCCGATCTCGCCACGTTCCACCCGCGTCGGATGCGGCCGGTCGGCGGCTCGGAGACGTTTCTCAGCTCGATCGGCCGCGCCCGACTGGCCGAGGAGATTGAAGTCACAACCGAAGACCACGCGGCGGTGCTGCTTCGGTTCAGAGGCGGCATCCGTGGCGTTTTTCACGTCTCGCAGGTGATGGCCGGGCGAAAGAACAGCCTGACGATGGAGATCGCCGGGAGCGAGGGCTCGTTCGCCTGGGAGAGCGAGTCGCCCGATCGGCTCTGGATCGGGTCGAGGCACGGGCCGAACCAGCTCCTCTCACGCGACCCCGCCCTGCTCCGCCCGGCCGCGGCGTCGTCCTCGCATTATCCGGGCGGGCATGTCGAGGGCTTCCCCGATACGTTCAAGCAGCTCTTCCTCGACGTTTACGGGTGGATTGTCGAGGGCCGATCGACCGGGGATACCGCGACGTTTCCGACCTTCATCGACGGCGACCGCGAGCTTCGGCTCTGCGAGGCGATCGCCCGGAGCGCCAGCGAGGGACGATGGGTCGAGGTCGGGTAGTGACTGGTGGCCAGCCGCGGTCGGCCATTATCATCGAGGTCGTTTTCCCCTCCCCGACGGTCTCGATCCAGGTGTGACCATGAGACTCGGCTTCGTCTCGGCGATCCTGCCGGAATATACCCTGGAGCAGGTCTTCCGCTACGCCCGCGACGCCGGGTTTGGCTGCGTCGAGCTGATGTGCTGGCCTCCAGGCAAGGCCGATCGCCGCTACGCTGGCGTCACGCACGTCGATGCCGACGGTCTCAATCCTGCGTCGATCGAGAAGATCCGCGACCTTGCCTCGATCCATCAGGTAGCGATCTCGGGGCTGGGATACTATCCGAACCCGCTCTCCCCTGACCCGGCCGAGGCCGAGTTGGCAGCCTCGCATCTGCGGCGGGTCATCGACGCCGCCGCGAGGCTGGGTGTCGGTCTGGTTCATTCGTTCGTCGGGCGCGACCCCTCGCGGTCGGTCGAGGAAAACTGGCCGCGGTTCCTGGAGGTCTGGCGGCCAATTGTCGATCACGCCGAGTCCCAGGGGGTGAAGATCGGTATCGAGAACTGCCCGATGCTCTTCACCCGAGACGAATGGCCCGGCGGCAAGAACCTGGCGACCACCCCCGCCATCTGGCGCAGGATGTTCGAGGCCATCCCGAGCCCGAACTTCGGCCTGAACTATGACCCCTCGCACCTCATCTGGCAGCAGATGGACTACCTCGCTCCGATCGCCGAGTTCCGATCTAGGATCTTCCACGTCCACGCCAAGGACGCCCGGATCGATCGAGCGGCGCTCGATGAACACGGCGTTCTCTCGTACCCGAAGCTCTGGCACACACCAAAGATTCCGGGTCGCGGGGACGTCCGCTGGGGTGCTTTCTTCGCGTCGCTTGGGGATATTGGCTACGAGGGCGATGTCGTCATCGAGGTCGAAGACCGGTCGTTCGAGGGCACGCTAGAGGCCCGGCTCGAGGCGCTGGCGATCAGCCGACGGTATCTGATCCAGTTCTGCAACGGATAAGCCCAAAGCCCTCATGAAAGGCCTGATCCCAAACGCCATGAACTCCACGATCGATCCCAGGCCTGCGCCCGTAACCGCGAGCGAATCGGTCAACCTCTCGGTCCTGATCCCAGTCTACAACGAGGTAGACAATGTTGGGCCGTTGCACGAGGAACTCGAGGCCGTCCTGCGCGGTGGGCCTTGGACTTACGAGCTGATTTTCGTCAACGATGGCTCGATCGACGGTACGACCGCCCGACTGGAAGCGATCCAGCGCTCGGACCCAGAGCACGTTCGCGTGGCGTTTCTCCGGCGGAACTGCGGGCAAACGGCGGCTCTCTCGGCGGCTCTCGATCTGGCCCGCGGCGACGTCCTGATCCCGATGGACGGCGACCGGCAGAACGACCCCGCCGACATCCCCCGCCTCGTTGCAGCTCTCGACGAGGGGCACGACGTCGTCTCGGGATGGCGGAAGGATCGTCACGACGCGCTGGTGTCGCGCAAGGTTCCTTCATGGATAGCCAA
>DAHZZC010000280.1 GCA_027435495.1 Planctomycetales bacterium | reverse complement strand
CAGCGCCCGGGGGCTGGGATCGGGATCGCCTGCCATCCGCCGACGTCGTCCCTGGGCCGGCGGAAGACGGGTCGGATCCGGGCGGGGACCTCCATCCGACCGCCCAGGCCGATCCAGCGTGCCTGCCATTGGGGGTCGTCGAGCCGGGAGCAGATCACCCAGCCGTCTTCCTGGGCCTCGACCTCGACCGTCCAGTCCTCGGGCCTCGACGACTGGGCGAGGAGGGGTTCGGCCTGCTCCAGGAGCGTGGCCAGCCGGGCAGGGTCGCCGGTCCAGTTGCTGAGGATCGAGTCGGCCTCCTCGTCGGACGC
Organism: Planctomycetales bacterium; assembly: GCA_027435495.1. Lineage (GTDB taxonomy): Bacteria > Planctomycetota > Planctomycetia > Isosphaerales > Isosphaeraceae > JAKAUH01. Next base: position 7,916 of record DAHZZC010000280.1, on the reverse strand, counting down.
GGGGAGGAACCAGGCGCGCGCGGGAAGGTCGTTGCACCGCCAGAGCCGGAAGCGGTTGACCCAGTCCCCCTGCTCCGCGACCCAGTCGGCGCCGTAGATCCAGCGAGCGAGGGCCGGGTCGTCGATCGGCTCGCCGGGCGGATCGGTGCGCCTGAGCAGCCCCCGAACGCGGATCTCGATCGGAGGGAAGAGCCGCATCCGCGTTCCGGACGCCCGGATCGCCGAGAGGGTCGTCGAATCCGAGGGATCGCTCATCGAGGCCGTCGCCATCACGTCGGCGGCCGGAAGATTCAGGGTGCGGTACGCGAGCGTCGGCGCGGAGCCGACGAGCATCGGAAGGTTCCCCAGGCCCGAAATCACCCGAGAGCCGCGCGGCCCGGCGGCCAGCCGGGCGAGGACCGGACTCTGCTCGGTTATCGGACGGATGGGCCCGGTGTCGAGCAATCGGTGCCGGCCGAGTGTCCAGAGGTCCAGAAAGGTCAGAAGAAGCAAAAGCGACGGGGCCGATCGGGTCCGTCGATCGCCGGCGCGATCGGTCCCGAGAAGGAGGCCGATCAGGGCGAGTACCGCGGCCGTCTCGCCCAGCTCTCGGGCGTAGATCGACCACCGGCTCCCGACCAGGCTCCTCGGCTTCACCGTCTTCCGGAGCACGACCGACGCGGGTAACTCGGGGGGGACGTGCGGGTCGCCAATCGGCCGGCGTGCCGAGGCCATCACGTCGGCGAAGCGCGGATCCGGCTTCTCCAGGCTGGGGTCGCCGTACCAGGGCATCGCCCGGAAGGCCCGGTCGAACCCGGCCGCGACCGCCGGAACGCCCTGTCGATCGGTGCTCCAGACGGCCAGTTCGATCAGGGCGAGCACGACGAGAACACCCAGCGCGGCGGCGAATGCCAGGCGACGTATCGATCGGCCCGGCCGCGACCACCCCCGCCATCGATCGAACCCCTTGCCCGCGAGGATCGCCAGGGCCATCGATGTGGCGACGGTCCACCGCGAGGGTCCCCGGAAGAACGAGAAGCCCGGCAGCACAATCAGCCCCCGGAATCCCGGTACGAACGGTCCAAGGCTGAGGAGGAGCGTCGCGGCGGCGAGGATCGTCAGCAGCCGGACGGCCGGATCGCGGCGGAACTCCCGCAGGATCGCCATCACCGCCAGAAAGAGCGGGACGAGGCCGATGTAGATCAGACACTCCTCGGGCGATGTGTGGAACGGGTCCCAGGCGAGGGGCCGCCAGCCCGGCTCTCGATGGAAGAGACCAGGCGCCACGAGGTTGACCAGGTGGAGCGGCGACTCGGCGAACCCGGAGAGGTACTCGAAATCGCGCTGGCCGACGGCCATCCCGGCAAGTCGGGCCGTCGGGACAAGCTGCATCGCAGCCATTGGAAACGCCAGCGCGATCGAGAGGACCACCGCCGCCCCGCGTCGGAATGTCGGAGCCGGAGCCGGTGCCTCCGTCGCCGGCTCGCGATCACGACGATTCGCCAGCCGACGGACCACCGCCCAGGCCACCATCAATCCAAGCCCGACCTGCGTCTGAAAGGCGATCTGAAAATGTCCGGGGAGCAACTGCATCACCAGAACGAGACTCAGCCCGAACGGTCGGGCGCGTGCCATCCGGCCGCGGTCGCCTCCCTGAAGGATCGACCAGCCGAGCCCCCACGCCCAGGGCATCCAGGAGCCGGTCGTGTATCCCCAGGGGTGCGCCAGGTGGATCACGAAGAAGCCCGAGGTCGACCAGGCGAACGCCGCCAGCGCCGACCCAGCCGGCGAGATTCCCATCCGACGAGCCGCCCAGAACGTCCCGAGAGCGCCCCAGATGGTGTGCCCGACCAGGCTGGCGACATAAGCCGCCTCCGTCGACATCGTTCGATAAAGCAGGAGATGCGGCGGGTAGAAGACGCCCATCTGGCTCTCGGCCAATCCCGGGAATCCAAAGCCCCAGAGATCGTTCCAGACCGGGAGTTCCCCCGCACGGAGCGCCTGCGAGAGGAATCCCATCAGGCCCAGAAAGAACTGGGTGACGTCTCCCCCGACCGGCATCCGCCCGCCGATTCCGATCGGCCAGAGCCAGGCCAGCATCGCGACCAGAAGCCCGCCGACCGGAATCCCGACCGACCCTCGCCCCGTGACCACCCCTTCCGGGGACTCCGGCTGCATCCGATGACTCCCAGGAATGCCCAGTTCCTCCAGATTTCCGACGCGCGAGCCTATTTTACAAGCGATGGTAGAAAACGGATGGACCAAGGGGCAAACTTCAGGTCATTTTTACAATTTGTCGTCGATTTTACAGGAGAGGCCGGGCAACCGGCGTAATCCAGGCAAACCTCTCGTCTTAATTGGACAAGGATGGGGGCTTTTTTCTGGTGATTCGCGGACCGGGCAGGAATGGAATGTCGCTTGGCATGGAAGGTGCAACTCTCTGATTCCACAGGTTCAGGGATGTGAGATTCTGGGGTGACGGCGTCGCCCCGAACCATCGGGTTCCGACGAACGAATCAGGGAGAACCGCGGGCGGGCGATGCCTGCCTCACATCCGGCCTCGATTTCGACTCAAGGAGGAGCGAAACATGTTGGTCCTGAGCAGGAAGCTCGGCCAGAGTTTCCACATTGGCCCGGACGTTCGGATCACCATCGTCAAGATTGACCGCAACTCGGTCCGGATTGGCATTCACGCGCCCGACGATGTCTCGGTTCAGCGTGAGGAGATTGCCTTCGAGGTTCCGCAGTCGACGTCGCGGAGCTACGAGGCCGGGGCGGCCTGATCGATCGGTCGTGGGGCTGGGCGGTTGGACGAACCGGTCCGATCGACTAAGCTCGACGGTCGCGACTCCCCGGGGTGGGGACTCGGCGACCGGGCCCGCGCGGCCCATGCACCAGGCTCGGCGACCAGATGATGCGGGTGGTGATCGCCCCGGACAAGTTCAAGGGGAGTCTGTCGGCGTCGGCGGCTGCGGAGGCCATGGCGCGCGGAGTGACCCGCGCCGCGCCCTCCGCGACGATCGACCGCGCTCCGATGGCGGACGGCGGCGAGGGGACCGTCGCCGCGCTGGTGGCGTCGACGGGCGGGACCTGGCGCGAGGCCACGGTCCGCGGCCCGATGGGCGAACCGGTCGTCGCGCGGTACGGCCTGCTTGGCGACGGCCGGACGGCGGCCATCGAAATGGCGACGGCCTCGGGGCTGGTCCTCGTCCCGCCGGATCGTCGCGACCCGACGATCGCGACCACGATTGGCACCGGGGAATTACTGCTCGCGGCGATCGCCGACGGGGCCAGCAAGGTGGTCGTCGGGATCGGCGGGAGCGCCACCAACGACGGGGGCGCCGGGCTCGGCCAGGCGCTGAGCTTCCGGCTGCTCGACGCTGAGGGTCGCGAACTGCCCCCTGGCGGCGGAGGGCTCGGGCGGCTCGATCGGATCGATGGGTCGAGCCGGCGCCGCGAGCTGGAGGGTGTCTCGATCGCGGTCGCCTGCGACGTGACCAACCCGCTCTGCGGGCCGAGAGGTGCCTCGGCCGTCTACGGACCACAAAAAGGCGCGACGCCGGAGATGGTTGCCTCACTCGACGCGAATCTCTCTCATTTCGCGGCGATCGTGGCGCGCGACCTGGGCGTTTCGATCGCGGAGATCCCGGGCTCGGGCGCCGCGGGCGGGCTGGGTGGCGGGCTGGTCGCGTTCGCAGGCGGACGGCTCCAGCCGGGGATCGACCTCGTGATCGAGGCGGTCGACCTGCGTGCCCGGCTCGAAGGAGCCGACCTCTGCCTGACCGGCGAGGGGGCGCTCGACGATCAGAGCGCCTTCGGCAAGACGGCGGTCGGGGTGGCCCGGCTGGCGCGGTCGATGGGCATCCCGACGTTCGCGCTGGCCGGGACCATCGGCGAGGGAGCCTCGGCAACGCTCGAGCAGGGCCTCGACGCCTATTTTTCGATCTGCCCCGGCCCGATCGCACTCGATCAGGCGATCGCCCGCGCCGGTGAGTTGCTCGAAGAGGCGACCGCGATGGCCCTTCGAGCCTTCCTCGCCGGGCGTCGAGGCGGCCTGGGGGCTTCCGCGCGAAAGGGTGACGGAGTAGGATCGGGCCCGTAAAAGGATTGGGTGGCCGCGGAAGCACCTACGAAGGAGCCGAGCATGGCGATGATGCGGGTCGCGCAGGTCCCTCGCGCCGGGGGAGCGTTCGAGATCGTCGAGCGTTCGATTCCGGACCCCGGCGCCGGGACGGTCCGGATCCAGGTGCAGGCGTGCGGCATCTGCCACAGTGATTCGCTGACGAAGGAAGGGCACTACCCGGGAATTCAGTATCCGCGCGTCCCCGGACACGAGGTCGCCGGGGTGATCGACGCGGTCGGGTCGGGCGTTTCGGGATGGGAGTCGGGCCAGCGGGTGGGTGTCGGCTGGAACGGCGGCTATTGCGGATACTGCGACCACTGCCGACGAGGCGACTTCTTCGCCTGCGTGCGCGGGCAGGTCACCGGGATCTCGTTCGACGGCGGATACGGCGAGTACATGATCGCCCCCGCGAGCGCCGTGGCGCTGATGCCCGCGGACCTGTCGGCCGTCGAGGCCGCCCCGCTGATGTGCGCCGGGCTGACGACCTTCAACGCCCTCCGAAACAGCGGGGCGCGGCCGGGTGACGTGGTCGCCGTTCATGGCCTGGGCGGGCTGGGACACCTGGGCGTCCAGTACGCCGCGAAGATGGGCTTCCGGACGGTCGGCATCGCCCGGGGGACCGACAAGGAACCGCTCGCTCGTCAGCTTGGCGCCGACGACTACATCGACAGCCACGCCCAGGATCCGGCCGCCGAGTTGCAGAGTCTCGGCGGGGCGAAGGTGATCCTGGCGACCGTGACCAGCGGCGAGGCGATGGCCGCCGTGCAGGGCGGGCTGGCCGTCGGCGGGACGATGATCCTCATCGGCGCGGTCGAATCGATGCAGGTCTCGCCCATCTGGCTGCTCAGCGGGAACCGATCGGTCAAGGGGTGGTACTCGGGGACCTCGATCGAGTCGCAGGACACGCTCGCCTTCAGCGCCCGGACCGGTGTCCGCTCGATGAACGAGGTGTATCCGCTCGATCGTGTGGCCGAGGCGTATGATCGCATGATGAGCGGCCAGGCGCGGTTCCGCGTCGTCCTGACGATCGGCGAATGAGGCGGCGGCCAGCCATCCGCCCGACGGGAGCATGATGGAAGAAAATGTCCAGATTGGTGAATTCGACCTGATCGACTGGATCCGTCGCCAGGAGCCGGATCGTGCGGTCGATTCCTGGACGCGCGTCGGGATCGGCGACGACTGCGCCATTCTCGGCGTCGGCGAGGGGACCGGAGCGGGCGCTGACCTGCTCGTCACCACCGACATGTTGATGGACGGCCGCCACTTCCGCCTCGACACCGACGGCCCCGAGGCGGTCGGCTACAAGGCGATGGCGGTGAACCTCTCGGACATCGCGGCGATGGCCGGCATCCCCCGCGCGGCGGTCGTCGCGGTCGCACTGCCGCGATCGAAGGCGGTCGACATCGCGCGCGGGCTCCACGCCGGGATGCGCGAGCTGGCCGATCGGATGTCGGTCGACCTCGTCGGCGGCGACACCAACGCCTGGGACGGCCCGCTTGTGATCACGATCACGGTTCTCGGCCAGGGGACCGTCCGGGGCCCGGTGCGTCGATCCGGAGCGAGGCCGGGGGATGTCATCCTGGTCACCGGCCCGCTCGGCGGGAGCCTGGCTGCCGGGCGTCATCTGCGCCCCGAGCCGAGGATTCACGAGGCGCTCGCCCTCCACCGAGCCGCCGACATTCACGCGATGATCGACCTTTCCGACGGCCTCTCGTCGGACCTGCCTCACATCCTCGACGAGAGCGGCGGCCTGGGCGCGATCCTCGATGCGTCCTCGATCCCGATCCACCCCGACGCCCACGAGCAGGCCCGCCGCGACGGGGCCTCGGCCTTCGACCACGCGCTGAACGACGGCGAGGACTTCGAGCTCTGCCTGACCGTCGCGCCCGACATCGCCGCGAAGCTCCTTGCCTATCCCCCCGAGCCGGCAAGGCTCTACCGGATCGGCGAGATCGTCGAGGCGCCCGGTCTGCTCGTCCGCACACCAGACGGCCGGCTCGCGCCTCTCGCGAAAGGCGGATTCGACCACCTTCGCGGCAGGTCGGCGTGATGGAGTCGGAGAGTTGACGCCGATACACTCCATTGACGCGCCCCGACCCGGCCCGTAAGCTCATGTTTAACATTTGGCGGCCCGTGGTCGGGCGGAGGAGGCGTCGTTGCATCGCACTCCTGGGCGAAGGGCGATCGGGCTGGGATCGGTCGGGATCCTGATCCTCGCGACCTCGGCGCGGGCCTGGGCGGCGTCCGGGCTCTTGATCGAGCCGGCCGCGATCCGGCTCGACGGCGCCGGCGCCCGCCAGCAGCTCGCCGTGACGCTCCAGGCGCCGGACGGCTCGCTCCGCGATGTCACCCGTTCCTGCCGGATCGAGGTGGTGCCGGCGGGGCTCGCCGCGGTCACGCCCGGCGGAGTGGTTCGACCGATCCGGCCCGGGACGGGCACCGTCCGGGTGCTCTTCGACGGGATCCGGACCGAGGCCAGGTTCGTCGTCGAGAACGTCGATCCGCCACCGCCGCCGGGCTTCCGCGCGGATGTGGTCCCCCTGCTCTCGAAGGCTGGGTGCAACATGGGCGCCTGCCACGGCAACCTGAGCGGCAAGGGGGGATTCAAGCTGAGCCTCCGGGGCGAGGACTCCGACCTCGACCTCGCCGCGATCGCCCGCGATCAGCTCGGCCGGCGAGTCGACCGGATCGCCGCGGCGCAGAGCCTGGTTGTCCAGAAGCCGACCGGACTTCTGGCACACGAGGGAGGCTTGCGGTTCCGTCCGGACTCGCCCGAGGCCCGCACCCTTGTCGGCTGGATCGCCGCCGGCGCCCTCGACGACGCCGGCCGATTGCCCCGCGTCCGATCGCTGAGGGTCGATCCGTCGTCCCGAATTACCGCCCCCGGTGAGAAGGAGCAGCAGCTCATCGTCACCGCGACGTTCGACGACGGGACGAGTCGCGACGTCACCCGCCAGGCCGCCTTCGACCTGAGCGATCCCTCGCGGTTCGAGGTCTCGGTCGACGGACTCGTCCGCGCGACCGGCCCTGGGGCCCTGGCGGTCGCGGTCCGATATCGGGACGGCCGGGCTGTGAGCCGCCTCGCGTTTCCGGCCGATCGGCCGGGATTCGCCTGGCAGGGCGGGGAAGGCCAGCACCCGATCGATCGTGCGGTTTACGCGAGGCTCCGGGCCCTCCAGATCAACCCCTCGCCCCCGGCCGACGACCCGACCTTCCTCCGCCGCGCCTACCTCGATGCCATCGGCCGGCTCCCCGAGCCGAATGAGGCCGTCGCCTTCCTCTCCGAGCCCGGTCCCGGCAAGCGAGCCCGGCTGATCGACGCCCTGGTGGAACGCCCCGAGTTCGCCGACTTCTGGGCGCTCAAGTGGGCCGACCTGCTTCGGAACGAGGAGAAGACGATGGGCGAGAAGGGCGCCTGGGTCTTCCAGCGCTGGCTGCGCGACCAGATCGCCGCCGACGTTCCGCTCGACGCGATGATCCGCCGGATGGTTACGGGGCTGGGCTCGACCTATCAAAATCCGCCCGCGAGCTTCTACCGGACCAACCGCGACCCGACCGCCGCCGCCGAGGGTGTCGCACAGGTGTTCCTCGGCATCCGGATCCAGTGCGCCCGGTGCCACAACCACCCGTTCGACGTCTGGACGCAGGGCGATTACTACGGCCTCTCAGCATTCTTCGCCAACCTCGGCCGCAAGGAGGTCGACAACAGCCGCAAGGATCGGCTCGACTCGCACGAGATCAACGGCGACGAGATCATCTATCTGAAAGGCCCGCCGCGGATGGCTCACCCGCGCACCGGGGCGCCGATCCGCCC
>DAHZZC010000279.1 GCA_027435495.1 Planctomycetales bacterium | reverse complement strand
CGGCCCGACAAGGACCGTCCCCCCGAAGCCCTCGAAATCGGCAAGACCGACGGCACCTCCCGTCGCGCCGGTGGCTCCGACCCGGGAGCGACCAGCCCGGGTCGTCGCGCCGGTGCCAGTGGGCGACGTTCCGATCGGGGTCGCTGTCTCCGCCGCACCAGGCGACGGCGGCGTGGTCACCGCTCGGAGGGCCGGCGGACTCCGCGACATGGCGATGGTCGTCGATCCCCGCCAGGTCGGGGTCAAGGCCGCGCTTCAGCATCTCGCCAAGGCCGTCAACATCGCCTTCCAGACCGATTTCGGCGAGAACTTCCTGGAATCGGTCTACCAGGCCGCGATCGTCCGGCGCGGGGAAGTCCACATCGTTCACAAGGAGTATTTCGGCTTCGGCGACACCTGGTTCGGCCAGTTCGGTCGATTGATCCGGTCGCTGGAACTGTCCTTCGAAGGCCCCGATCCCGCCTCGCCCGAGGGGCGGAAACTCCTCGCCGAGAAGGGGGCCTCGTCGATCCGCGGCCTCCTCAACCTGATCGGACGCAAGCTCGACCTCGTCGCCGAGTACGAGGACCGTGTCCCCGCCTACGTCGAGCAAATGTTCGACCGCCTCGAAGCCTCCGGCATTATCGTCGGCTGGGATCGCACCAACTGGGAAATCTCGACGACCCAGGTCGGTCTCGATATTCATATCGCCCCCAGGGAAGAACCCGCTCCCGGCACCGCCGATATGCTCGAAGAAGCCCCATTGCATTGATGTTTGGTAATTGGTAACAAGGTGTGATCTGGTCGCGTGATCGATTCACGACCGCAATCTGACCGCTCGGGGCCATCATCCACCCGGCTCATTCCCACTGCCAGCAGCAACCAATAACTAATAACCAAATCAGGCATGATCGTCCCCAGGCTCGGCGGCGCGGAGCTGGCCGATACCGCGAGCGCGTCGCATCCAGGCGCTGGTCTGCCAGTTGTCGACCGGGTCGCCCTGGGTGACGATCGGAGGAAGCGGCATCAGGAAGCGGTCGGAGAGTGCCTGAACGAACGGCTCGTACATCGCCCGGAACTCGGTCAGACGATTCTCGGCGAGGGCGCCCTCGGCCAGTTCCAGGCCAGACTCGCGGAGCCTGGCGCGGAGGAGTCGCAAGCGATCGGGAGAGAGTCGATCCTCGGGCGGCTCGACTGGTCGCGCCAGGACCACCTGGCTGAGGTCAACGGCGACATGCCGGGCCATGGCGAAGGTCAGGTAAGCCTGGGTCCGCGCCGCACCGGGGACGCCCGCCATCACCAGCGCCGAGGCGTCGAGGATCGCGGTCAGGGCGGCCAGCCACGACTGGTTGTCGTGCTGAGACCGGTAGAAGATCAGGACAGGGAACGAGATGTGACTCTCCAGCAACTCGGCCGCCCACCGCTCCCATTCCGCGAGAAACTGGGTCAGAAGCTCGAGGTTGCCGTACCGGGCGTTACGAGCGAGCAGTGTCCCGGCGGTTGGAGGGGAACCAGCCCGGGCGTCGAACAGGTTGATCGTCACCTCTCGCTTGGAGAAGGCCTGGTAGAGCACTGGCAGATACCCGATCACCAACGCCAGGAAACCGAATCCAATCCCGGTCTCCAGCACCGCGAGCGCCCGAGCCAGGGAGCCTTCTGGGGTGATGTCGCCGTAGCCGAGGGTGAAGAAGGTGACACCGCTGAAGTACGCATAGTGACCGAAGCCAGCCGGCGGCTCGACGACCCCTCGGAGTATCGCTCCCGACGCCCACTGAACCAGAGCGAAACCCAGAATCAGCGCCAGGGCCCAGAGGCAAAGGAGCACCAGCAGCGAGAGCGGGCCGAAGTAGCTCAGGACCGACGATCGTCGGTGAGCCGACCCGATCCAGCCGGCCATCGTCGCCCAGAGTTTCCAGGAGGTGTTGTAAAAGAGCCGCGTCATCCGAATCGCCCGGGTTACCCGGCGCGGCAGAAGCATCGTCTCGAACGCCTCGAAGAGCACCGAGACGATCAGGATCAGGCCGAGCACCATCGCGACCGACCTCATCGGGTGCGCTCCTTTCGCTGGATCTCGCGTTGCATTGCGGGAACCTTGAGCTTAACCTGGCGTCCGATTCCTCGATGGTGAGAGTCGATCCCTGGAGAGGACGGCCGAGGCGATCGGCGCTCGGCCCGGGCCCGGAGATGCTCAGCCCTATCGAAAGGCGGTATGCGATGCCTGCGCTTACCCTCGAAGGTCGCCTGATCTGTGCGAGCGGAGCAGCCTACGCCACCGACGGGAGGATGAAGGTCCTCGTCCCGGACCCAAAAGACCTCTACCTCGAAGGTGTCGGCTTCCTTCACGATCCGGTCGTGGTCCTGGCCGGGGACGACTCGATCGACGGCTGCCTCATCGGCCCGACCAGTCAAGGAATTGTCCTGGCTTTCCGCGGGACCATGCCCTTCGACATCAACCAACCCCCATCGGTCCACGACTGGATCAGCGATTTCCACGCCGAGCCGATCCAGCTTGATGGCTTCCCGGGCTGTGTCCACGCCGGGTTCGGCGGGGCCTTCACCGCTCTCTGGCCGAGGATCGACCTGGCGCTCCGGGCCCTGATCCCCGCCGCGCCGAAGGATTGCCCGATCCTCGTCACCGGGCACAGCAAGGGCGGGGCCATGGCCGCCCTCGCCGCCTGGAAGATCAAGCAGGCGCCCGACCTCCCGCCGCCGAAGGTTGTCACCTTCGCCGCTGCCAAGCCGGCCGACGCCGACTTCCAGACCGCCTACCAGGCCGCCGGTATCGATCATGTTCGCTATGAATACAATATCGATATCGTTCCGCACCTTCCCCTCTCCGACCAGGGCTTCTTCGAAGTTCTGAGGAAGTTCCCGCTCGACGCCCTCGACTGGTTCCGCGACCTTCTCGTGGAGGTGCAGCGGTTCGACTATCGGCCGGTCGGCATCCTCCGCTACATCAAGGCCGACGGAGAGATCGTCAACGACAGCGACCAGCTTCGTCGCCAGCGCGACCAGACCCTCGCCTTTCAGGTGCTCTCCGGGCATTTCGCGCAAATTGCCGCCAATCATTCGATCGGGTGCGGGTCCGGATACATGAGGGCCGTGGCGCCCTCGGGTGTCTGTCCGTCGGAAATCGCCTGAACGAAGGCGAAATCGGGTTGAAGATTCAAGCTTGCCGATTCAAGATTCGAGACAGAAGATGGAAGATTCAAGCTTGAAAAGATGCGAATTTCTGATAGGAATTCGGGATCTTGAATCTTCCATTTGCGGTATTCCCTGGTGATACCTTCCCGGCTCCGCGACGAGAGTGGAGGAATCGGGCCGTTGAGGGGGTCAGCGATTCTCGATGGCCTTGATCCGTTCGCGGGCGATCTTCGCGGCGGGGGTGTCGCCGAATTCCTTGACGATCCGTTTGTAGCCGGCGAGGGCGGCCTGGACCTTCCCTGATTTCTCCAGGTTCTGGTCGATCCGGAGCAGGCTGGCCGCGCGGGACGCCGAGGCCGAGGCCTTCGGCGGAGCCGGCGTTTCGTCGTTCTTCGGCTCGTCCTTAGAGCGGGCCGGGGTGGTCGAGGGAGGCTTCGCGGTCTTCTTCTTCGGCATCTCGGAGACGTCGCCAGCGAAGGCGTCCTCGAACCGGCTGACGGCTGAGGTGGGCGGCGTTGATTTCTTCGAGCCAGCGGCCTGCGTTATCAGGCTGGCCTTTTTGATGTATTTTTCGGGGTTCTCGTTGAACTCGTCGCGGCAGCCCGAGCAACAAATGGGGAAGGTGCGGCCCTGGTAGGCGATGGTCATTGTCGCCGAGCCGCCGGTGACGATGCACTTCGGTTGCTCGGACGACGAAGTGCCGCCGGCCAGGGATTCGCCTTCCTTGGTGAGGCCGACCTCGGTCATCGGGTGGAAGCGGACCGCGTCGGCGGTCTTGCGCTCGATCGACATCGTGTATCGGATGAAGTTGCTGTTGGGGCGGAGGGAGATGCGGAGGGTCTCGCCCCCGCGGTTGGTCTTACCGGCGTCGACCTGGTCGAGGACCAACCGCTTGCCGGTTCGATCGAGCGTCCCTTCGAAGGCGATCGGAGCGAGGGGGGGAGTGGCGGTCTTGCCGTCGAGGCGGTAGATCTTGCGGGTGGGGTCGAACGTCAGCTTGCCCTCGGCGAGGACCTTGCCGCCGGTGATCGCGACGGACATGCCGGTCGGTTTTCCCTTGAGGAAGGTCCAGGCCCAGGCGTGTGACTCGGCCCAGCCCCGGAAGCTCTGCGCCGAGTCTTTTGGCATGGCCTGGCCCTTCCACTTGCCCAGCAGGTATTCCAGGGGTGCGAAGGGCGTGGGGATCTCACGGCCGGGTGAGTCGTCGGCCCGGGCGCCAGGGACCGAGGCACCGAAGACGATGGTCAGGATTCCCGAGACGACGAGCGTCCGCGCGTTCCGGCTCATGACGGTCCTTTCTTCGCTAGGGATTTTCAACGGGCCTCGTTCTTTGCGGCTTTCGATTCAGCCGGCCGGCTGGCGGGCGACCTTCGCAACAGTGCCTGGACGGCCGACTGGCGGAGCCGAATCGCGGCCGGGCGGAAATCGGGCTTCGCGATTGGAGGCGGCGAGCCGGCCGGCACGTCCACGTCCACGTAGCCGATCATCATCTCTTCCCAGGTCTGTTCGCCCCACCGGACGAGCTTCGAGGGGTCGGGGTTGTACGGGTTGTTGGACGAGTTGTCGAAGTGCGCCAGACACTCGATTTGCGTCCCCTTCGGCAGGTCGATCGGCTCCTTGAGGACATAATACGTCTGCCAGCCGAAGTCATACGCCGGGACCGAGAGGACGACGCGAGGCGACTCGCCGGGGAGGGCGATCGCGTACCGGAAGTCCTTGCCCCGGAGATGCATGTGCGGCATGAAGCTGAGCAACCGGGCGTCGGCGCCGAGGACGGCCGTTGACGAGACGGCGAGGTTCTCGCGATGGGGCGGGAGGATCAGGTCGGGGTTGGCGATCGCAATTGTGTACGCCTGCCGCTTCGGGGGTTCCTTGGCAAAGACGAAACCGACCTTCGACCGGTCGACCCGCATCCGGCCGTTTGGGGTGTAATGCAACTGGAAGATCAGGTCGGTCCCGGCGGGGATCTTCTTGGCGGTGCCCGGGGGCAGGCTCGTCGGCATCTCGCCGGGTGCGTAGCCGCAGAAGTGCTCGCCCGGCCCGCGCTTCAGGTTGCCGGACCGGTCCATCAGGTAGACGACGATGTGATGCACGACCGCCGGGTCGCCCGGGACCGCCTCGGCCGCCTGGATCCACCGGTCTTCCTGGAAGTTTGTCGGGACGCGGAAGTGGACGTAGGCGACGGTTCCCTGCGCCGGGACGTAGTACGGTTCGGGGATCTCGAAAACGACGTCGGGCTTGCCGATCGACCATCCCTCGTCGAAGGTCTTCGGGGGCGGCAGTTCCTTGACGTCGCCGAGCGGGGCGCCCTGCTCGACCCAGGCGAGAAGCCGGGCGCGTTCGTCGGCGGAGAGGCTCCGATCGTTGGCGAAGTGGCCGAAGCGGGGGTCCGCGTGCCAGGGGGGCATCCGCCGCTGCTCGACGACCTCCTCGATCATCGCCGCGTGCTTCCGGGCGTCGTCGTAGGAGAGGAGCGGGAACGGTCCGACGCGCCCGGGCCGGTGGCACGACTGGCAACGGTCCTGGATGATCCGGGCGACATCTGCGGCGTAGGTGACGGCGCCCGGCTTGACCCTTGCCTCGCCATCATGCGAGCCAAGGGCCCTCGCCAGATCGGCCGACGGGGCCCGGACTCTCGGAGCGCCGGCCGACGGAGCGGGCTTCGGCTCGACCCGATCGAGGAGGCAGCCGGCGACCGCCGTGGAGGTCACCGGGATCGGCTGATCCTTCAGGAGGGCGTTGAGGGCATCCTTCAGATAGTTGTGGGAAGGGCTCTCCTTCGCTTTTCCCTGGACGTACTGGTCGTCGATCGCGCCTCGATAGCGAATGCGGGCGATCCCGTCGAGCACGAGAGTCTCGCAGGTTCGCTCGGCCAGGACGGTGTCGCTCACCCGGTTCTCGACGTCCTTCAGCACGGGGAAGTCGATCCCGTTCTCCTTCGCGTACCGGGCGACCGAGGCGCGATCCTCATGGGCGTTGGAGTTGATCCCGAGGAAGACGACCCCCTTCGACCGGTATTCCTTGTTCAGTTCGACGAGACGGGGGACGTAGAGGTTGCCGACGGGGCAGTCGGTCCCGAGGAAGACGAGGACGATCGCCCGCTTGCCGGCGAAGTCGTAGAGCGAGACCTTGCGGCCGGTCGTGGCGTCGTCGAGGGTGAAGTTCGCGAGGCGCTGCATCAGGCCCCGGTCGAGCGGTAGCCTCGGCGGACCATCGACCAGCCCGGCCCATCCGGTTGATCCCGTCATCGGGATCGCAACCATTGCCGCCACGACGACCGTTGCGATCGTCATGACCCGATTCCCGATCCACCTTCGGACGATTGGATTCAGCATGGCAGTTCCTGGAAGTCGCCCCACCCACTTTCAAGGCCGCCTCACCATCGTCGCGGCCGGACGGGTTGGATCTGGGCTGGTCGGGTCTCCGAATTCCTCCTCATCGTAGGCCCCGGGTGCCCGATCCACAAGTCGGGCCGCTCCGTCGGGCCGCTCTTGTGGATTGCAGGAGACGCCGGGATTCTGGCGATTGGTCGGGCCCAAGTTGGGTTCGTTCGTCGTCGAAGAGGGGTCCCCGTACGCGGGATAGGCTGCCAGACTGGCAGTGGTGGGTTCGTTCGTCGCGTTTTTCTTTCGGGATATCCCCGGACGATCCATCGCGGCTGCCAGACTGGCAGTGGTGGGTTCGTTCGTCGTGTTTTTGTTCCCGGTTTTGCCCGTTCCCAAAGGGGAGATCTCGCGAGGATTTCCTCTCTCTCGTGGATGGGTCCATCGTCGGGCTCCTGGGACCTGGCCTCAAAAGGTCAAAATAATCCAGTATGGAGCATGGCACAGGATTCCACAAAAGCAAATCCCTCTCGTTTTCCCTGGCAAGGCCCTGTATTTTGAGTGAGAGCAGTCTGGATATTATGGAGGGGAGAAGAATGACAGTCTTCCGTGGATTTGTGATTGTCATCGCGAGTGGAATCGGCTTCGCGGCCGGGGGCGGGCTGCTCGGCTATCTTCTGGCGCTCGTGCTGCCCTCGTACTACCGTAACGTCTTCCGCGAGGGTCAATCGAACCTCTTCGACCCGGTTCAGGTGGGAATCGGGCTGGGCATCTCTCAGGGGTTCATCGCCGGGCTGGTCGTGGGAGCGGTCGTCGTGCTCGCCGTCGCGATCACGGCCTCAAAACCTCCCCGAAAGGAGCCGCTCGACCTGGATTCATCCTGGTTCCATCCTTCCACTCACCCCTTGACGCCACTTTCTTTGTATTTCAAAGTAAATCGATTGCTGATTCCAGACGTCCGCGGAGGAACACATCATGGCGGTGAGTGAGGGCGGATGGAAAGGGGAAGGGCGGGGGTTACTGGGGTGGTTCGGTGAGCTCGACCGGCTCCTGACGGGCGAGTACACCGGGGTCTCGAGGCTTCGGGAGCGAGGGCTTGGGATCTCGCCCTGGCGGCTCTCGGCCTGCATTGTGATCCTGGCGATGAGCTACGGGATCTGCATGGGATTGTTCGCGGTGTTCGGGGAGAAGGGCCCGGGGCTGATGCAGGTGGTCGCCAGC
>DAHZZC010000278.1 GCA_027435495.1 Planctomycetales bacterium | reverse complement strand
GAATCGGCTGACGTTGTCGCTGCTGAAGCAGCATCCGGGCAAGGGAAGCATCGCCAAGAAGCGCCGGGCGTGCGGTTGGTCAGACAAGTTCCTGATGGAAGTCCTTACGGGGATTGTACGTTAGTTAGCGCTGGCCCTGGGCCTCCTGTGCCATGGTGGTCGTGACAAATACCATGGTGCCGGGAGGCCTCGTTTTTCTCAAGTCATGCGATCGCTTGCGGTTAGCGCCGGCTTAATGCCATTCATGTATGTCCCCGTTCCTCCCAAATGTATGTCCCCGTTCCTCCCGCTTGCGACCATTGCCACCGGACGAATCCCCGCCCCTGCTCCGTCGCCGATCTCGAGGAGCTGCTCGGGCGGGCCTGGTGAATCGCAGTCCATGCAGGAGGTCCAAACCATACGGAACATTTCAGCGGGCGACGCACCCAGCATTTGCCAATCACTCAGCGACCAGGACACGACTCGCTTCCATCAGGGATAAGGAATTCCTCGGTCCGAAGAGGCCTGGTCCCACCCCTGGCACCACGGATCGGGCGGCCCCTCCGGATCGGCCGTCGTGGTGAGCCAAGGGAACCACGACGCCCTCCGGTACTTCCTGTACATGAGATCCTCAGAGATCTCGCAGCGCTCCTGCATCGCCCGATCTGCCCCGTGCCCGTCGGGCCCTCGAATGCCGAATTGACCTCTCTGGTTTTCCCACATCAATATATTGCCGCGATGCAATCCCTCCCGGAAGCGGTACATCTCCGCCTTTTGCGCAAAGGCGGCCGAGCGTGCTCGGAGCCTGTAGGCCTCGGCCGCGAGCGCGGAGATCGCGACGGCGATCACGAACGATCGGATCGTGAGCCGGGGTCGGAAGCGTCGCATCCCGGATCTCCTCAGTGCCGCCCGATGAGGAAATGGGGTCGAGGCGGCTACTACGACAGTTTACAAAATTGTATACGGGGAGTGGCAACACCAGCGCCCGGCCCGAAGCCCGGCCCCGTCGACTCCTTCCCGATCCGAACGCCTTGTATAGAATCGTGGTCGGACTCCGAGACGATTCGAGCCGGTCGGGATGGCGGCCGACCGGGCTTCGCCGACCGACCGCGATGGGAGCCGACCGCGTGTACTCTGACCATGATTCGATCCTGATCGTGGGCTTCGGCGGACCCGAGAAGCCCGACGACGTGATGCCGTTCCTCGAAAACGTGACGCGGGGGCGGAACATCCCGCGCGAGCGTCTGCTGGAGGTCGCCGAGCATTATCATCACTTCGGCGGCGTCAGCCCGATCAACGCCCAGGTCCGCGAGCTGATTGAGACGCTCCGGCCCGAGCTGGAGCGTCAGGGCGTCGATCTGCCGATCTACTGGGGAAATCGCAACTGGCACCCGATGCTTGCCGATACGATGGCCGAAATGGTCCGCGACGGCCGGAAGCGGGCCCTCGGGCTCGTCCTGGCGGCCTATAGTTCCTATTCAAGTTGCCGGCAGTATCGCGAGGACGTCCAGCGGGCCCAGCAGACCATCGGCGAGGGCGCACTGGTCGTCGACAAGATCCGGGTGTTTTATAACCATCCCGTCTTCATCGAGGCCAATGCCGATCGCGTCCGGACCGCGCTCGGGGAGATCAACGAGGCTCGGCGGGATTCGGCCCGGCTCGCGTTCACGGCGCATAGCATCCCGAAATCGATGGCCGATCACTGCGATTACGAGCGTCAGCTTGAGGAAACCTGCCGGCTGGTCGCCGAGGCAGTGGGAGTCGGGACCGATCGTTGGCGGCTCGTTTATCAGAGTCGGAGCGGGCGGCCTCAGGATCCCTGGCTCGAACCGGATATCCTCGATCACCTCCGAGCGCTCAAAGAAGAAGGCGTGCGGGACGTCGTTGTTCACCCGGTCGGGTTCCTCTCGGATCACATGGAAGTCCTGTTCGACCTCGACGAGGAAGCCAGGCAACTCGCGGACGAACTGGGGATGAAGATGGTCCGATCGGGATCCGTGGGCGTGCATCCTCGGTTCGTCGGGATGCTGGTCGAACTGCTCCGCGAGCGGATGGATGGAAACGGGGAGCGACGGGCGGTCGGGCGGTACGGAGCGAATCACGACGTCTGCCCGGTGAACTGCTGCCCTGCTCCCGCTCGCCCCCCGGGACGTTGATCGTCCGAGCGGAAATCTGGACAGGGCCCTCTGTCAGGGCGTATCGTAGTTTTGTTCGCCACGAGGCGGAAACGAATCGAGGAATCGCCGCAAAGGGAGATAGGGCCGATGGCATCTCGTCGCATCTTGCTGGTCGAGGATAGCTCTACCATGCGCCGGATGCTCTCGATGAAGCTCCAGGACGAAGGCTATGAGATCGCCACCGCGGAGGACGGCCAGAAAGGGCTTGCCGCGGCGGCCGAGGAGCCGCGTCCGGATCTCATCCTCACCGACTTCGAGATGCCCGAGATGGACGGCGCCGGGCTCTGCAAGGCCGTGAAGGCCGACCCGGAACTTCGATCCATCCCGATTTTGCTTTTGACGACTCTCGCGGAGATCGAGAGCAAGGTGGCCGGGCTTGAGGCAGGCGCCGATGATTACATCCTCAAGCCCAAGAGTCCCGACGACTTCCGCGAGATGTTCAAGCGGATTGAGGCCCACCTTCGGATCGCCGACCTCCGCCGCGATCTGGCGGAGCAGAACCGTCTGCTCGCGGCAGCCCACAAGAAGCTGACGTTCGAGCTGGACCTGGCGCGGAAGGTCCAGCTTGCGATGATGCCCCGGCCGCCCAAGCCGCGTGGGGTGCTCCGGCTGGCGATCCGGTACACCCCGGCCAACCAACTCGGCGGCGATGTCTACGACATTTATCGGCTGGACAACAGCCGGCTGGGCATCCTGGTGGCCGACGTCTCCGGGCACGGAGTCAACTCGGCGATGCTCTCGGGGATGGTCAAGGCGCTGGCGGCCCCGCTCTCGATCGCGGTCCTGGAGCCGGGAGAACTGCTCGCCGGACTGGACGTCGCGACCGAGCAGTACTTCCCCGAGGGATATTTTTGCACCGGGTTCTACCTGATCGCCGACGAGGAGACTGGCCTGCTCCGATACGCCGGGGTCGGCCACCCTCCCGGGATCGTCGTCGGGCCGAACGGGCCGAGGACACTGCCCTCCAACCCGGGGATGCTCGGGATCGGGATGGTCGACGGGACCGCGGGCGCCTCGGATCGACTGGAGCCGGGCGAGTCGCTGGTGATCTACACGGACGGTCTGACCGACGCGATGGATCCCTCCGACGTCCTGTTTGGCGAGGAACGGCTCAAAACGGTCCTTCAGAGCCACCATGGTTCCGACCCGACCCAGATCCTCGACCAGGTCGACGCCGCGCTGAAGCAGCACACCTCGCCGGGGACCACGGCCGACGACATCAACATCATCGTGCTTCAGTATCCGGCCGGCTGACCTCCGATTCTCGGGAATGCTCCCCAACCCGCGCCGGGCGTGATAGAATGCCGGTGGAAGTTGTGTCGATCTCCCCCGGTCCATCGCCGAGGAGCCCTGAGGCGTGGAGCTGTCGGAAGGCCATTCGCATTTCGTCATCGGCCCGGTCACCCTCTACGAGGTGGCGACCGTCCGCGAGAGTTTGCGGATGGCCCTTGCCGATGGGGAGCCACCGATTCGAATCGACCTGAGCGACTCGGGCCCGTGGGACATCGCCGGGTTGCAGCTCCTGATCTCCTGCGTCAAGGAGGGCCGGCTCGAGGATCGGGTGGTCCGGATCGTCCACGTTCCGGCCGCCTGCACCGAGCTGGCCCGTCGATACGGGCTGGAGGACTGGCTACGATCGGTTGAGGAGTGAGTCCCGCCCCGTGACCGGCCCCTCGAAGGCCGCCTGCCTGTGCCGAGTCGAGTCCCTGAGAACGTCATGAGCAAGACGATCGTGCATGCTGATGACAGCGCCTCGGTGCGCCGGTGGGTGGCCGAGCAGCTCAGTGACCCGGAGCTGAAGGTCATCTCCGTCGCCGATGGCGAGGCTGCGCTTTCGGTTTTGAAGGAGACGCCGTGCGACCTCCTGCTGACCGATCTGGAAATGCCGAACCTCGACGGGCTGGGGCTGGTGGCCGCCGTGCGCGACCTTCCGATGCACCGATTCTTGCCGGTGCTGGTGCTTTCGAGCCACCAGCCGACGGAGTACGACCCGGAGGTTCGGCAGGGAATCACCGGATGGCTGGTCAAGCCGATCGCACCGGACAATCTGAGACGATGGATTCGGCGGCTCCTGCCGCGGTGAGCGGCCGACGTCCGTCTTCGAGTCGAGCCAATTCGTGCAAGTTTGCGGGCCGCAATGTAAACTGGTGAAGATTCGAAAGAAGTGGGCAAGGCCATCGCCGGTTGGGCGGTCGCCTGGATCCGAGATTGGGGCTCGTCGGCGGGAGGGGGTGGACGCCTTGTCGGGCAGCTCGGACGACCGATTCCGGGAGATGTTCTACGAGGAGGCGCGTGAGCTTCTCATCAGCCTGGAAGAAGGGCTGATGGACCTGGAGCGCCGCCAGGGCGACCGCGCGCACCTCGACCGGACATTCCGGGCGGCTCATAGCCTCAAGGGTGCCGCGGCGATGGTCGGGCTGGCGATGCTGGCCGAGTTCACCCACGGGATCGAGGCGGTACTCGACCGAATTCGGGCCGGGACGATGTCGGTCGACTCCGAGATCATCACGACGCTGCTGGAGTCTCGGGACCACCTCGCGGCGATGGTCGAATCGGAATCGGCTGGCTCGCCGATCCCGGCGTCCTCCGAACTCACCCATCGTCTTCAGGATCTGCTCCGGAATCCAGGGCCGGGCGGTCCAAAGCCCGGCGGCGGAGGAGGGACATCGGCTCCGCCGGCCACCCCTCCGGCACCGGCTCCGCCCGCCTCCGCGCCGGCACCGCCGGCCGAGCCGCCAAGCCAGGCGAAAGCCCCGGCATCGAAGGCGTCCCGAAAGCCGAGAACGCCCCGCAAGTCGAAAAAGATGGCGGCGGCCGATGGCGAGCTGGCGTTCTCGGTTTCCGGGGGCGACGACCGCGGTCTCCCCTCGTATCGCATCCACTTCACGCCTGGTCCCGACACCTTCCGTCGCGGGATCACGCCGACGGGGACCTTCGAGGAACTGGCCGAACTCGGGCCGATTCGGATCGAGACCGACCCCGAGGCCGTCCCGCCCCTCCATGAAATCGACCCCGAACGCTGCTATCTTGGCTGGACGATCCAACTGGAGACCTCGGCCGAACTCGACCGGAT
>DAHZZC010000277.1 GCA_027435495.1 Planctomycetales bacterium | reverse complement strand
GACCGGTCGGAGCATCTGGCGACGGCCCACCAGCGAGCCGGCCCTCGCCCGGATCTGGGCGAAACGCGCCGAGGTGCCTGCCGAGCACTCCAGCCCGGTATCGGCACGGTGCTTTTTGCACGGCTGCCGAAAGGACACAATTCAACGCGGTGATCGAAGAATTCCGCAAGACCTACCCCAACGATCGGTGCATCGATCTCATCTCGATCGACGGGTACTTCCTGCACAAGGACTACGACGCGGCGATGAAGTGCGTGGACCGCGTCGACGAGTCGCTGGGGGGTGATCCCTACCTGGATACGCTCCGCGCCAATGTCTGCGAGATGAGGGGCGACCACAAGGAAGCCCTTCGCCTCTGCCGGCGCGCCATCGAGCGCGAGCCCTCACTGCTCCACGCCCACTGGGCTCTCGTTACCTTCCTGCTCAGCGACAAGGACTATCCGGGGGTGCTGGCCCACCTCAAGGAGATGGACCGCCGCTTCTCCCTGAGTTTCGACGATCTCTCCGAGGTCCCGGCCTACGCCGGTTTCGTGAAGTCGCCCCAGTACAAGAAATGGCTGGCCTACCTCGACGCCAAGAAGTCGGCCCCGGCGCCGAAGGACGCGGCGAACGACGCCCCGAAGTCCAGCGGAGCGGCGGCTTCCCCCGGGGCAGGCGTCACTCCTCCGGGATCGGCCGCGACCACGCCCCGATAACGCCGATCGGGCCAAGGAACAGCCCGAGCAGGAGCCCGGTCCGCCAGCTTCGCCCGCGATACTGCGCGCCCAGCATCCCGAGGAACCCGCAGAAATACGCCCCCAGTACGATCGGCGAGACCGGCGTGCAGCTCAGGTCGTACTTCGCCACGGCGAGCAAAACCGCAACCGCGGCCACGACCGTCATGATGTGCCAGATCCGCAGGCCGCTCATCTTCGCCGCACTCCCGGCTCAGGTCTCGTCGGAGGCCACCGGGTCGTCGTGGACGAACTCGAAGCCGAACCGCCCCTTGATGCAAAGGTTCCCGTGCGTCACCTCGACGTCCATCGGCGACGTCACCTTGACGATCCGGTTATCCTGAACGTGGAGCGTCAGCGTGCAGCCGACGCCGCAATACGAGCAGATCGTGTCGGTCTTCGATTGCCGGGACTCGTCCCAGGTGCCCGATTCTCGCATTTCGAACTCACTGCGGAACATCAGAGCGCCGGTCTGGCAGACGCCGATGCAGTTCCCGCAATACACGCAGGCCGAGTCGGGCAGGGGAACGTCGGCCTCGGTCGAGATCCGAGCTTCGAAGCCACGCCCGGCCACCGCGATCGCGAAGGTGTTCTGCGCGTCGGTCCCGCACGCCTCGACACACTTGTAACACAGGATGCACTTGCCGTAATCACGCACATACAGGTCGTTGTCGATCTTGACCGGCTGCTCGACCGTCTCGATCGCAGCGCCGTGGCGCTCGGGACGGGCGCCGTATCGCCTCGCGTATTCGAGGGCCTGGGGCGCCGTGGAGAGATCCACTGACGAGGCGAGGAACTCCATCACCATCCGCCTCGCCAGCGCCACGCGAGGCGAATCGGTTTGAATCTCCATCCCCGGCTCGACCCGCCGAGAACAGGCCGGGACCAGCACCCGAGCGCCCGTCACCTCGACCACGCAGATCCGGCAGACATTCACCGGCGTGAGGTTTTCGAGGTAGCAGAGCGTCGGCACCTCGACGCCGATCGACCGGCATGCCTCCAGAATCGTCGACGACGCCGGGGCCTCGACCGCCCGGCCGTCGATCGTGATCGCAACCACGCCCGTCGAAGGACGAGGCGGTCCGGCCGGTAGCTGGCTCGAACGCGGCGGCGGTCGGAACCAGAGGGAATCGTCGCTCATGATCGAGGCTCCGGGCCGGGGAAGGGTTCGAGCGCCGTCAGGGCCGACTCGATCGCGGACGAGGCCGTCTGCCCCAGCCCGCAGATCGAGGCGTCGCGCATCACCTGACCGATCTCGCGCAGGAGGGCCAGCTCGGTCGCTAGGTCGCCGATCAGAGGCCCCGATCGAAGCCGGTGGAGCAGTTCCGCCTGGCGAACCGTCCCAACCCGGCAGGGAACACACTGGCCGCACGACTCGTCGCGGAAGAAGGCCGCGATCCGAAGCAGGACATCGCCCAGGTCGGTCGTATCATCGAAGGCCATCACCACACCCGAGCCGAGCGTCGCCGAGGCGGTTCGTGTTCCCTCGAAAGTGAGCGGCATCGCCATTTGATCGGGCCCGACGAACACGCCCGCTGCGCCGCCGAGCAGGATGGCACGTAACCCGCGACCACCCGCAACGCCGCCCGCCATCGCCATCAGCTCGCCGAGCGTGGCCCCAAAGTCAACCTCATAAACACCCGGCCGCTCGACATGCCCCGAGACGCAAAAGAGCTTGGGGCCGGTCGAGGCCGGCGTCCCGATCCTGGCATAAGCCTCGCCGCCCATCTGGAGGATCAGCGGGATGTTGACCAGCGGTTCCACGTTGTTGACCAGGGTCGGCTTGCCGAAGACTCCGGCCTCCGACGGAAACGGCGGCTTGTTGCGAGGCTCGCCGCGCTTCCCCTCGATCGAGTTAAAAAGCGCCGTCTCCTCGCCGCAGATGTAGGCGCCGGCGCCCCGTCGGATCTCCATCTCGAACGAGCGGCCCGAGCCCTGGATATCAGGCCCGAGCCAGCCCCCGGCCCGCGCCGATTCGATCGCGTCGGCCATCCGACGGAGGGCCAGCGGATACTCGCCGCGAATGTAGAGAAATCCCCGCTCGCTCCCGGTCGCAAGGCCGGCGATCGTCATTCCCTCGATCACGGCGAACGGGTCGCCCTCCATCAGAACGCGGTCCTTGAAGGTGCCGGGCTCCGATTCGTCGGCGTTGCCAATGACATAATGAGGCCGCGCCCCCGCCCGCGCGACGGCCTCCCACTTGCGGCCGGTGGGGAAGGCGGCTCCGCCGCGTCCCATCAGCTTCGACGCCGAGATCTCGCCGATCACGGCCGCCGAACCGATCTCCATCGCGTGCCGGAGCCCGGCATATCCGCCCGATTCGAGGTACGCGGAGAGACTCGAAGGATCGACCCGCCCGATCCGATGGAGCAGACGTCCGCCCTCGCCCGGCACCGATCGCCGGAGGGCCGCGAGGTCCTCCTCGGGCTCCGTCGCGATCGACTCGGCCGAGGCCGGCGCAACGGCAAACGCCCGGGGCGACTCGCCGGACCGGATCACCACCGCCGCCGGTGCCCGTTCGCAAAGACCGAGGCAGGGGCTGCGCTTCCAGCCGCCCTCACCCTCGGACCCAAGCCGGCGGGCCAGCTCGTCGCAAAGCCCCTCAGCACCCCGAACCCGGCAGGCAATGTCGTCGCAGACGTGGATCATCTCGGCCGGCATCGGCACAAGCGAAAGCAAATGGTAGAACGTGACGACTCCGTGCGCCTCGGCCGGCGGGACCGAGAGACGCCGGCAGATGTCATCGAGCGCCCCCGGCGGAACCCATCCGAACCGGTCCTGCGCGGCGTGCAGCGCCGGCAGCAGCAGGTCACGGCGAGGAGACTCGTCCCCAAGACCGGCCGCAACGGCGGCCCGCTCCTCAGCACTGGCATCAGGCCCCTGAAAGCGAAGGTCCATCGTTTGCTCGATTCACCACAGAGGAGACAGACACAAAGTAATTTACACATTAGAAAATTATGTGATGTTATATTGATTAAATTTATAACATTAAGTAAATATTATTTAATTGATTCACCACAGAGGACACAGAGAGCACAGAG
>DAHZZC010000276.1 GCA_027435495.1 Planctomycetales bacterium | reverse complement strand
GCCTCTCACTCCGTTGCAACGCAGGGATGTCGGGCAGGGTTTTGAGGGCACGCGACCAGTCCACTTCGGCCGGTCCGTCAGGAGTCGCTTCCCCGACGCCCGGGGTCAAGACTCGGGGTCAGGGCGTGGGATGCACTCCGATCTATGGAAAGCCTAGGCCGCGTTCGCGCGTGTTGCCAAAAGTCACCATGATGACGGGCGAGAACAAAAAAAGACGGCGGCGGCCTCCGTGTGGGGGCCGTCGCCGTCTGATTCCGAGGCGGATTAGGCGGGCACGTCCGAGGTTGAGGCCCGGACGAGCCCAATCCGATCAATAGTGCTGGCCAGCCGCCTTGACGGGCGCCTGAGGAGCAGCGACAGTCGGGGGAACGTACTTGGCCGGAGCCTGGGGCGCCGGGGCGACCTTGGCCGGGGCCTGCGGGGCCGGCATCACCTTGGCCGGAGCCTGGGGAGCCGGCATGATCTTGGCCGGAGCCTGGGGAGCCGGCATCGCCTTGGCGGGGGCCTGCGGGGCCGGCATGATCTTGGCCGGGGCCTGCGGGGCGGGCATGATCTTGGCGGGGGCCTGCGGAGCCGGCATCACCTTGGCGGGAGCCTGGGGCGCGGGCATCACCTTTTGAGGGGCCTGGGGCGCCGGAGCGACCTTGGCCGGAGCTTGCGGCTGCGGGAGAACCTTACCCTGCGCCGTCGGCCAGGCCTGCTGGGTCTGGCCAAGGCTCAGGGCGACAACAAGAACCGCATAGGTCATCGCGATGTCCTCTGTTGAAGAGAGAGATTGTCGGTCGAGGTCTCGATCGAGTCGTGAATTACAATCCCCTGATGGTTCGGCACGGCCGATGCTGGACAACGTCCGATCGCCAACACCACCGTCCCCGCAATGTGCCCCGGTTCGCCGCGCGACGCGACACCCGATGGCCCTTTCCCTCCAACCCGCGATGGAGGGCAGCGGATCACGAAGGCCTTTCACGGTGGCGGAAGCCTCAAGCCGGTCATCTTGGCCGACTCTCGCTCTCCACCCCAGGGGTGGCCAGTGCCTGTTATCGGCAACCCTCTCCCCAGGATTCAGTGAACCTGAGAAAATCCAGAGGATGACTTGGGGAGGGGCTCTAGGGGCTGTGACGAGTATCCAGGGAATGGGCAACCTGGCTTTACCAATTGAGATCGACGGCGCCGGGGTGGGGAGCCGAACCTGAATCTCGTCCTGTTGAGGCGGTGTCATCCTGAGGAGCGTCGAGGGTTCGCAGGCCGTCCGGCCGAGGATCGCGAGACTGCGTGCGAGTAATGCGGGCGCCGGAGCGAGCGAGAAGCGAGTCCATTCCAAATCGGTTTCGGGAGGCAGCATGTGTATCGGCAACCGGCTCGGTGGGATGCTGGTCTGTGTTCTGGCGGCCACAATGAGTGTGGCGGCCGGAGCGCAAACCGCCGAGCAAGTGGCGACCGTCCCGCTGGGGGGATCGCTGGGCGGTCAGTCCGGCGAGCGATTCTATGGGGTCTACGTGCCGACGCGGTTCGGCGGCGAGTTGACGATCGGGACGACCGCCGGGCAGGTGGTCGACCTGAAGGGTCCCGACGGCGCGGCCAGGACGAATGGTCAGGACGTCGGTACGGATCACCACGGATGGTACACCTTCAAGGTCAAGGGAGCGGACGGTCGTTACACGATCAGCACGACTTTTGTGCAGGTTGGGCAGAGTTTGAAGCGTCCCTGGAACTTCTATTACTGGCCAACCAAGGCGGATTCGATTCATGAGCCGTGGGCCGGCGGTAACGCCCGGGTCGACACCCCCTTCCCTGCCGGAGACGATGTCTTGCTGGCGTCGCCAGGCTCGTACATCCCGCCCGGGATTGACATTGTCCTGGCGGGTCCGAACGGGCTGCTTGAGACTCAGCCGGCGGCTGGCGACGACGCGACCTGGTTCCCGAACCTCTATGATGATCTGTTCTGGCTCGGCCCGGACAAGGATCATGGGGGGCAGATCACCCGGTTCCTGACCCCTGCCCCGCTGCTGAAGTACGATCAGCTCTTCGGTACGGGAGCGCGAGCGTATGAGGCGGCCCTGGCGCAGAACCGCGAGATCTCGCGATGGCCGGGGCATTGCCTGGGCGGCGCAGTGGCCTCGATCCTGATGAACGAGCCGAATCCCGCGCCGGGGTCGGGCCTGACGCGTGATGAGTTGAAGGCGCTCTGGGCCGAGCTGGGTGAGAACCACTACAACCACCGGATTGGCGATTACGCCAACGATATTCCGCCCGGCCCTCCGCGACCGGGTCCGGACGAGACGGACGGGAAGGTTTCGCGGGTTCACGCGATGCTCGAGACGCACATTCGGGGCGAGCGCAAGGCTCTGCTGGCGAATCTTCGGGCATTCCCGCCACGCGGCCAGATGAACGAGGTCTGGAACCACGGCGTCTACAAGTACATTGCCAGCTACCACGCGATGCCCGGCCGGGGCCCGCGTGCCGTCCGGATTGTGAACGAGGTTCACGCCAACAGCGGCTCGATGCTCAACGATCAGGACTCTGCCGATCGTGTCGTCTATTACGAATACACCCTGGTCTACGGGCTGGACGGTAAGGTCGACGAGTCGAACCCGTACTCGTCCGACTGGATGCGAGTCGCTGGCGACGGGATGTTTGCTCCCTTGAACCTCCTGGAGCTGGCGGAATCGCGATGGAGCGGACACAACCCCTATGTCACCGAGGCCAACGTCCGCTCGATCGACCTGGCGAACGGCGGCGGAGCGCTGGCGCGGTTCCGCACGAGTCCTCCGCAGTTCCGAAGCGTCCGCGACTACGAGGCCGGTCGTCCGACCCCGATGGTGGCCGGTGGCCTCGGCGGCGAGTCGATGGCCTCCCCCGAGTACGGCGGCGGAGGCGGTGGGTTCTTCCGTCGGATCTTCGGCCGATGATCGACCGGCAGCCCCCCTGCTGAGCCTGACCCACAATCGATCGACGATGGCCGGTTGGGATGGTCGCGAGTCTCGCGACCGTCGCAACCGGCCTTGTGTTTGACGGGACGATCGGCCGGTCGTCGGGACACTCCCAGCATGCCAAGCTTCGCCTGCTGGCAAAGATCCCGGCTTCCGCATTTTCGTCACGGCTGTTCAAGTTTCGCTGGTCGGCTGGTCGATGAAGATCACTAACGACGAGCGGCACGCAGACCGAGGCCCGGGAGGGCACGCGGGGCGACGTAGCGACCGTTGATGCGCCGAACGCGAGGGGACCGCCATGATGCGACTCGACACCGAGACCGTGAGACCGGGCCCCCGGACCGTGAGAGGGCCCGTCGAGGCCGACCTGATCCCGACCCTGATTCGCGTACCCCGGCTGGCGCCGAAGCGGGTATCTGGGCGATCGGGCCGCCCTTCGATCACGGTGAGTGCCCGCCCGATTCGGACGAGTACCCGGCGTCCCCGGCGTCGGCTTCGACGTGGAGTTCGTCGGACGGCGATCGCGACGGCGATACTGGCGGTGATGGCGGGTCTGTTCACGATCGGATGGACGCCGAGGGATGGCGGACTGCCCCGGCTCTCGCTTCCAGCGGAGCGTCCGACGGTGGAGGTGGCGCGGATTGACGACGGGATTGGCCCCGTCCTTGAATCCCCCTCGGCCGAGCCCGACCTGGGCGCCCCGGTTGTCGACGCCGAATCGCCGGTGATCTTCCCGGGCTATCTGCTTCCCGACAACCATCGGGACCGAGAGGAGCCGTCGCATGAGGGAAGTTGACGAGGCCCTGGCGCGGGTCTACTCCCACCGCGAAAAGGCCGAGCCGGTCCAGTCCGTTCCGCCGGCGCCGCACTGGCCCTCGCACGCAGTCGCCCGCCGCTCGGGTTCCTCCCGGACGCAGGAAGCCTTCGGTCCCTCGCCCTCGGATTCTGCCGTCGAATTGCAGTGGCCCGCGGTGGTCCTTGGGCTGGAGCGCGACTGCGGCGACCGGTTCGACGAGCTGGCCGCCTCACTGATCGAAATCCATCATCGGATTGATGTTCGGTCGATTTTATTTACGAGTAGCCACCGTGCCGAGGGGCGGACCACGCTCATTCTGGCGCTGGCCCGGGCTCTGGCGCGTCACCCGGTACGGACGGTTCTGGTGGACGCCGACCTTGCAGGCCCGATGATCGCCCGCCTGCTGGGACTTCGGCCCGAACTGGGGCTGGAGGATGTGGTCGAGGGCGGGCATGCGCTGGCCGACGCCCTGATTGAAGCGGCCGACGACCATCTGACAGTCCTTCCGATTCGATCGGCGGTGGCGCGGCCTCGCGACTTCCTGGCCTCGCCGGGATGGTCGGCGACACTCGCCCGTCTCCGTCGCGATCACGATTTGATCCTGCTCGACGGCGGCCCGCTCTTCAACGGGCTGAGCGCCTCGGCCGTCCACCGCGATGTGGATGCCGCCGTGCTGGTCTACCACCGCGAGTTGACCACCCCCCGGACGCTCGCCCGCGCCCGAGAGACCCTCGGATCGGCCGGGATTCCCCTGCTCGGCCTGGCCGAGACGTTCGTCTGAACCTCGCGTCGAAAGGAGTCGACGTGTACGAGGCTCACCACGGGCTGATCCGCCGTCCGTTCGCCGAGACGGTGGACCCCTCGGCCTATCTCCCCCTGGCCGGTCACGAGGCCATCCTGCGCCGGCTCCGCTACGCGCTGGAGGCCTCGCGAGGCGCTGCGGCATTATACGGCCCACCCGGATCGGGCAAGACGATCCTGGCGCGCCGGCTCTCGACGGCGATCGGCAGCCCGACGGTCCACCTGACGTACCCCGCCCTGCCCTCTTCCGAACTCCTGGCGATGATCGCCGAGGGCCTCGGCGATCCGCCGGGCTCGTCAACGATGATCGAGTCTCTCCGTCGGATCCGGGACCGGCTCGCCGCGATGTCGGCGCGTGGCGATCGACCGCTTTTGATCGTGGATGAAGCGCAGACGATCCGCGACCCGTCGACGTTCGAGGCGCTTCGAGGACTCCTCAACTTCGCGACAGACGGCACGTCGGATCTCTCGATGCTGCTCGTCGGCGCGACCGAGTACCTCTTCGACCTCCCCGCGGGACTCTCGGATCGGCTCTCGGCGCGTTGCCTGGCCGGGACGCTGACCGAATCGGAATCGATCGCGTACGTGGTCGGCCGGATCCAGTCGGCGCGTTCCGATGGCGGCCCGGACCTGTTCTCCCCCTCGGCGCTCTCGGCCCTGCACCTGGCCGCCGACGGCCTGCCCCGCCGCCTGAACCGACTGGCCGATCTCGCACTTCTGATCGCGTACGCTCGCGAGCTTCCGATCGTCGACGAGGAGACCATCACCCTGGCCGCTCGCGAGTTCCCGCAAGGTTCCTTGGCGGCCTGAGAAAGAACGGCCTGGAGGCCTCCGTTTACGGCGAGCCAGAGGAGTTCCGAAATCCCAAGGCTGCGGCTCATCGAAAGGAATGACGTCCTGACCGAACAAAAGGTTTAAATCGTGAGTCCGAAGAAACCCATGGTCTCGAACGAGAGCTGGCCGGGCAAAGCCCCGATGGGAGCCCATATTCTGTTGTCGTTCGCGCATGGCAACCATTTCTGTATCGCAACCACTTCTGTTTCGAAGCAACCGACTTGACCCACGTCTTAAGGGGTCTTATGATATATGGAAAGAGAAAGCGCGCCTTCTGAGTGGCACTTCGGATTCCAATTGCGAGACTTTCCACCGGGAATTCGATATGCTCTTCGGATCTTTCACTCCGGCGCGAGGTGGAAGTAACGATGACTGGGCGCTTCGTTAAACCGAGTGCTCGCATCCTGAGAGCCGTGGGGCTACTGCTATCGGTGTTGATTTCACCGATTTGGTCGACGAGGGTATGTTGTAGCGCCTCCATACCCAACCCACTGCGGCGTCACCTCGCGATCCCAACCATGGGTCTCGGCGGCCAGCTTGCGAATTCCTCCCATTCTTCCTTGAAAGAGAAGGGCTTTCTCCAGCCGGATATCGACGACGAGCTTGTCGCTGATGTCAAGCATGAACCGTCGATAGAATTCTCGTTGGCTTTCGTGTCGTTCGACGCCCTTCCACCCGCCGTCGCGCGTCTTTCCTCGTGCGGATTTGTTTCATCATCGCGGTCGCGGCGCGACCGCCTCGCTGCTGATTTCATCTCCGCGGCCGACATCGTTCGCGCCGCGCGCCAGCGATCGATTGGGGTGATGCGAGATCGCTCGCATTGGACCCCGGGATGGATCCACATCCCGCCGCGATGTCATGCGCTCTGCCCGTCGCCGGCCGAAGCACCGGTGTCGGCATCCTTAGCCGCTCGTCAATGGATCGCCCCGATGCTGAAGGCGCTCTGACCTTCCTCCCTCGGTGCTCCGCCGCACTGCTTGTCGAGATCTCGTTGTCGGAGATTCCGCGCCCGAGTCCTGAATGTCCAGGCCGAGGGCCAACCAGGAGCAGTCAGGGTCATGAATATCCTCTTCCTCGCCATTCGATACCCCTTCGTCGTCGCCATCCGGCGACCCATCACAACCCTTCTGTTCGTTGTCGCGGTGGGAAGTGGCGGTGTCCTGGTCCTGTCAAAGATACGGCCCGAGCTCGTTCCGCCGCTCAACATGCGCACTGTTTATGAATCTCTTGATTCTCTGGGCAAGAACGTCCGTCGCCTGAGGGGATACGTCGTTGACCAGTACGACACGTATTTCCAGAAAGAAGAGGAGCCCCACCAGGAGGCCCGTGAGATTGTGATCACCACTCCCAAAGTCGAGGACGTGATCATCACCTACTCCTTCGTCTGCCAGATTCACTCGCAGCGCCACATCGAGGTCCGGGCCCTGGAGCCCGGATACCTTCTGGAAATCCGAATCAAGGAGGGCCAGAGGGTGAAGCAGGACGATGTGATGTTCAAGATCCAACCCATCCTCTACGAGGCCAGGCTGGACGCCGAGAAGGCGGAACGCGATCTCGCGGACATGGAGTACCAGTACAACGAAGCACTGCGAAAGGAGAATGTGGTCTCCCAGAAAATGTTGAACTTGCTCAAGGCCAAACTGGCAAGGACCACCGCCAAGGTGAAGCAGGCGGAGGCCGAACTGGGTTTCACCAGCGTCAAGGCATCTTTCGACGGCATCGTCGACCGGCTGCTACAGCGGGAGGGCAGCCTGATCAAGGAAGGCGACCTCCTGACCACCCTGTCGGATAATAGCGTGATGTGGGTCTACTTCAACGTCCCCGAGAAGAATTACCTCGAGTACATGGCGAACCGAGAGCAACACGAAAAGGAAGACCGAGTCGAGCTCATGCTGGCGAACGGCGACATGTTCCCGCAGACCGGCAAAATCGGTGCGATCGAG
>DAHZZC010000275.1 GCA_027435495.1 Planctomycetales bacterium | reverse complement strand
CGGAAGTCGATCCCACCTCGGGGGCACTGGCGGGGCTCTCGAAGACCGCCGCCCGCGAGTGGTCCGGCGTGAGCAGCCGGGCGCTTGACCTCGGTCCTGATGTCGCCCCGATCGACCGCGCGGCGGCCTGGATCGTCGACGAATGGCGAACCCGAGGCCCGGTGGAGATCGGCCTCGATCGCGCCGGAATCGTCGCGCTGGAGGCTGTTCCGGCGCGCGATCCAGGGGCGTCGCACGGGCGAAGGACCGTTCTGCGGCCCGACGACCTGGTCGTCATCAGCGGAGGGGCACGTGGGATCACGGCCGAGGTTGCGGTCGCGATGGCGACCGCCTTCCGGCCCCGGCTCCTGATCCTCGGCCGGAGCCCGGCGCCCGAGGGGACCGAAGATCCGAGATTCGCCGCCTGCCGCGACGAGGCCGAATTGAAGCGGATGCTCCTCGCCGGCCCCGATCGTCCCTCACCGAGGGCGATCAACGATCGGATCCGCCGCATTCTCTCGGACCGAGAAGTCCGGACCAACCTCAACCGAATCGCCGAGGCTGGCTCGCGAGTCGCCTATCGATCGGTCGACGTTCGCGACCCGGCCGCCGTCCGTGAGGTGATGGCGCGGGCCCGCGACGAATTTGGGCCGGTCCGTGGCCTGATCCACGGCGCCGGCGTGCTGGCCGATCGAAAGATCGTCGATCAGACCGATGAGCAGTTCTCAACGGTCTACGAAACGAAGGTCGAGGGGCTGCACAACCTGGTCGAGGTGATCGATCCCGAGTCGCTGGCGCTTCTGGTCCTGTTCTCGTCATCGACGGCCCGGTACGGGCGGACGGGTCAGGTCGCGTATGCATCGGCCAACGAATATCTGAACAAGTGGGCGCAGCAAGCGGCGATCCGGTGGTCGGACTGCCGGGTGGTCTCGTTCAACTGGGGTCCCTGGGACGGCGGGATGGTCGGCGATGCGTTGCGGTCGGTCTTCGAGGGGGAGGGGTTGCACCTGATCCCGCCCGACGCCGGCGCCCAGTTAGTTGTGGAGGAGGTCCGCGCCGACGACGACGGCCCCGGTCCGGTCGAGATTGTCGTGCTGGCGGATCGGGTCGAGGAGCGCACGAAGGGAGCCGCCGAGCCGGCCTCGAACGGCCAGCTTGAGGTCGTCTTCCGACGCGAGGTGAGTGTCCGATCGATGCCCGTGCTGGCCGATCATGTGATTGACGGGCACGCCGTTCTGCCCATGGCGATCCTCCTCGAATGGGCGGCCGAGGCGGCGATGCATCGCAACCCCGGGCTGGTCGTTCGTGGCGTCGACGATTTGAAGCTATTCAAGGGCGTGGTGCTGCACGGGCCGGAGACGGCTGAGCTGGAGATTGCGGCCGGTCGGGCCGCTCGTCTCGGCGATGAGTTCCGCGTACCGGTCGAGCTCCGAGGATCGCTTCGGAACGGTCGGCCGATCGTCCACGCGAGGGCCGAGGTCGTGCTGGCGGCCCGGTACGAGAAGGGATCCCGGCGGGTCGACGAGCCAGCGCTCGCCTCAACGATCGCCCTCGACGAGGTCTACGGCCCCGCGCTCTTCCACGGTCCGGCGATGCAGGGGATCGAGCGGGTGGAAGGATCCGGCGATCGAGGGATCGCGGGACAGGTGCGGACCTCACCGACGCCATCGGCGTGGCTCGATCGCCCGCTCCGATCCCGATGGCTGACCGACCCCCTCGCGGTCGATTCGGCCTTCCAGCTCGTCGTTCTCTGGACGCGGGAGCAGCTCGGATTGAGTTCGCTGCCGACAGCCGTTGGCCGATACCGGCAGTTCCGCGCCGAGTTCGGCCGGGAGCCGGTCCGGGTCGTCGTGGAGATCCGCCAGGCGAACGATGCGAGGGCCGTTGCCGACATTGAGTTCCTCGACGCTCGCGGCGAACCGATCGCCCGAATCGAGTCTTATGAATGTGTCGTGGATGCCTCGCTTGCCCAGGCGTTCCGGCGCAACCGACTGGCCGCCCCCACCCCCATGACCGCGAGCTGACCGATGCCGGCCGTCCCCCAGCCGACCACCGGCGATGACATCGCGATCGTGGGGATCGGCGGGATCTTCGCCGATTCCGAGTCGCCCGATCGGCTCTGGTCGAACGTCGTCGCCGGTCGGGACGTCACGCGAGACGTTCCGACCGGCCGATGGATCGTCGACCCGGTCGAGGTGCTGGACCCGGAGGTTGGGCGGCCCGATCGAACCTACACAACCCGCGGCGGGTTCGTTGGACCCTCGCGGTTCGATCCGTCGGGGACGCGGCTCGATCCTGCGATGGTCGATCGGCTCGATCCGGCGTTTCACCTTGCCCTGATCGCCGCTGCGCAGGCCTGGCGCGATGCGCGGACCGAATCGGTGGACCCGCGTCGATTCGGCGTTGTCTTCGGCCAGATCGTTTTACCGACCGAGACCGCCTCGACGATCACGCTCGACGTGCTCGGGCGTCGGTTTGCGGAGCGGCTGGGCGTCTCGACATCGAAGCCGGCTGCTTTTGAACCTCGTAATGCCTTTCCGGCCGGACTGCCGGCGGCGATTGTCTCCGAGGCGTTTGGGCTCGGCGGCGTCGCGTACACCCTTGATGCGGCCTGTGCCTCATCGCTCTATGCGCTGAAGCTGGCGGTCGACGAATTGAAGTCCGGCCGTGCCGACGCGATGCTCGCGGGAGGAGTTTCGCGGCCCGACGCCCTCTACACGCAGATGGGCTTCGCACAACTCCGGGCCCTCTCGCCAACCGGCCGCGCCCACCCGCTCGACCACCGGGCCGACGGTCTGATCGTTGGCGAGGGCGCCGGGATCTTCGTACTGAAGCGGCTGGCCGATGCTCGACGTCATGGCGATCGAATTTACGGGATTCTCGCGGGGATCGGGCTCTCCAACGACATCGCGGGCGACCTGATGGCGCCCGATTCCGAGGGGCAGCTTCGCGCGATGCGGTCGGCCTACGAAGGCGCTGGATGGTCCCCGACCGACGTGGATATGATTGAGTGTCATGCTACCGGGACACCGCGTGGCGATGCGGTCGAGGTCGCCAGCCTCCGGAAGCTCTGGGGAGCGTCAGGATGGCGGACCGAGGGCTGCGCGATCGGATCGGTGAAGGCGAACATCGGTCACGCCCTCACCGCAGCCGGTGCCGCCGGGCTGGTCAAGGTGCTCATGTCACTCAAGCATCGGACCCTGCCGCCGACCGCCAACTTTGAGCGGCCGAACCCCGCCCTCGGGCTGGACGCGGGCCCGTTCCGTGTTCTCGGTAAAGCCGAGCCCTGGCTGGAGCGTGAGCCGGGGCGTCCTCGACGGGCGGCCCTCAGCGGGTTTGGCTTCGGCGGGATCAACGCTCACGTGCTGATTGAGGAGCATGTTCCGAACAGGGTGGTCGCCGTTTCGGTCCCGATCGATCGGCCGGAACCGATCGCGGTCGTCGGAATCGCGGGGCAAATGGGAACGAAGGTGGGTCGCGACGCCTTTGCCTCGCTTGTCCTTGGATCGGAAATCGGCCCGATTGAGCGACGAATCGGCTCGCTTCAAATTCCCGTCGGCCGGTTCCGGAT
>DAHZZC010000274.1 GCA_027435495.1 Planctomycetales bacterium | reverse complement strand
GTGGTCGCCGAGCCGTCGCCCCAGTTGATCGTCGCCGTGAAGTCGCCGACCGGGTCGCCGCCTCCCGCGACGAACGTCGCGACCGCGCCGCTGAACGAGACCCCGGTCTGAACGCTGATCGGAATGCCGGTGACGATCGGCACCGGCTCGGTCACCGTGGCCGTGCCGCCGGCCGTGGCCGCGCCGCCAGCCTGATCGAAGATCCGCACGCTGGTCGTGAAGCTCCCGACGGCCGCGTAAATGTTGGTTCCCGTGACGTCGAACTGGCCGGCAACCTGGGAATCGGCGGTCACCGTGCCGAGCGAGGTCGAACCATTACCCCAGGTGATGATCGCGGCGAACTCGCCGGCCGCGGCGTTGGGGTTGGCGTCGGTGAAGGTGGCGACTTCGCCCGTGAACGGGGCCGCGTCCGAGGCGGCGACCGCGATTGCCTTGGCGGTGATCGAGGCGTCGCCGATGGTGGCGGCTTCCTCGACCACGCCCCCCGCGCCACCGGGTCCGGAAACCCGCACGGTCAGCGAGTAGTCGCCAGGCTGAGCAAAGGCGTGGCCGCCGGAGACCTCGAACCCGCCCGACCCGTTGGCCGCGACGGTTCCGGTCGTGATCGCGCCGTCGCCCCAGGTGATCGAGGCGGTGAAATTCCCGGCGACCGCCTGGGGATTGCCATCGGTGAAGGTGGCCACGCCGCCGCTGTAGGTCGCGCCGGCCGTGGCGGAAACGCTCACCGCCGAGAGAGTCATCGCCGCCGCGGCGACGGTCGCCGTGCCATCAACCGTCGCCGTCGTGCCGCCGCGGCCCGCGACCTGGACGGTGTAATCATAGACGCCGGCCGTCGCGTAGACGTGGCTCCCGGCGATCGTGTACATCCCGGGCTCGCCGCTGACGGCGGCGACGGTTCCGGTCGTCGCGGCCGATCCGTCTCCCCATGTGATCGTCGCGCCGAGATCGCTGGTCTGGCCGAAGGGATTGGCGCTGATGATGGTGGCGACGGTTCCACTGAACGACGCTCCCTCGGTCGCCTGGACCTCCGATTCATAGCCGGTCAGGGCCGCGCCAGCGACCAGAGCGGTGGCGCTCCCCGTGGCCGAGTCGCCCGAGGCGTCGCTCACCGTCACCGAGATCGGGTAGGTCGCCGGCTCGGCATAGACATGCGTGCCCAGGACGTCAAAGCCCGAGACCGGGTCGCGGACGACCAGGCCGTAGCTCGTGACGCCGTCGCCCCAATTGATCGCGGCGGTGAGGTCGGCCGGTTGCGTGGTGGGCTGAATGTCGGTGACGGTGGCGACCTGGGACTCGAAGGTCTGACCGGCGGCGAAGGCGAGGTTGGCACCGGTGACGGCCAGGACGGGCGGGGTCACGGCGGCCGTGTCGCCGGCCGTCGCCAGGTCGCCGTTGGTCCCCGAGACCGTGATCGTCACCGGGTAGACGCCCGCCGCCGAGTAGGTGTGCGCGCCCGTGACTTGATCCTCGGTAAAGCTCCCGGGCACGGGCGTGAACTGACCGGCCGACGAGGTTCCGTCGCCCCAGTTGATCGTGGCTGTGTAACCGGTGGTCGTCGGCAGGCTGCCTCCCTGAAAGGTGGCCAGGGTTCCGCTAGAGGACACACCGATCGTCGTCGAGAACGACTGCCCGGTCCCAGCCACCGGCGTCGCGCCGGCACCACCGTATCCGTAAGACGAGCCGGTGATGGCGATCCCGGCCTGTGTCGTGGCCCCGCCCTCGTCGGTCACCTGGACCTGCATGTCGTAGGGACCAGTCCCCGAATACGTGTGCGCGCCGTCGACCGTGAACCGTCCTCCGCCGTCGGCGACGATCGTGCCGCTCGACGTACCGCCGTCTCCCCAGGTGATCGAGGCGGTGAACTCGGGAGTGGAGGCGCTGGTGTTGACATCCGAAAAGGTCGCCACGCTGCCGCTGTAAGACTGACCGGGTGTGGGGGCGAACGAGACGGCCGAAGCGGCAATCGCCGCGTCCGCGACCTTGATCGTCGTCGTGCCCGTGGCCGTGGCGCCGTCTCCCGAGACGGTCACGCTGACACTGTCCGTTCCCGACGCGGCGTAGGAATGGCTTGCCACGATCGTGCTGTAACCCGGGCTGCCAAGGTCGATGACCCCCGCGGAGGTCGCGCCGTCGCCCCAGGTGATGCTGGCCGAGTAATCGGTGGTCGTCCCGGTGCTGAAGCTGAACGACGCCAGACTCAGGGGCGAGGTGGTCAAGCCTTCCATCGCCTGGGCCTGACCGAGCATGGTCAAGTCGAGGCTCAGCAACTGGCGGGCCTCGAGCGGCTCCAGCCCGACAAAGGTCCGCCGCTTGTTTCGATCGAGGCGAGGCTTGCGATTCACGGCCACGGTTCGGACCTCTCGCACGGAGTCGCGTCAAAGGACTAATGGATCACATGATGTCAACACGAACTACGATCACTTGTGAATGAGCCTGGACCGCATGGCACGCACTACCACATCGAGCCGTCCCGTCGGCATGCCTGAACAACGCAAGCGCTTGGCGAGAGGCGTCAAACCAGTCTCTCGGACCCTCAAGCCACGTGCGGATAGCGTGTGGAGCAGCCTCGCGATGCATTCTGGCGAGTGTTATCGCACGACAACGAATGAAACGTTCAAAAAGGATCGACGAGAATCCATTCGTGATTCTTATCTCAGAGCGCCGCCAGCGTGTCAATCATGCAGTGGCGCATTCGCGACATATTCAACAAATGGAGACAACAGCGCCGAAGCGGAATCGCTGAGTTTCTCTGGGGTTACGGTGGTTGATCGACACCGAATAATTCGCCAAGAAAGCCGAACGATGGACGGGGGTTGGACGCGGCCGGGCACCGCGGCCAGGGCTCAGTCGGCGTAGGACTTCTCTTCGACATAACGTGATCCGAGTTGTTCGTTGATCTGGCGTTTGATCTCGGCGCGGCGGTCGTTGCGTCGATGTACTTCCCTGGCCAGTTCGATGAAACGGGGCCCGAGCTCGCCCGAGCGGTCGTAGGCGCGGATCTGGTCCTCGACGTCCCAGAGACGCTCGTTGACCGATCGCAGCTCGGCGAGCAGAGTGTCGAGCTCGGGCGAGCGAACGACTGAGCGCGCGAAGGCTGCCTGGACGGCTGCCAGCTCGGCGCTCACGTTAGCGAGTTTGGCGGGGTCGAGGATTCGCGTGGCCTTGATCTCCAGGATGGTCAGCTTGTCGACCAATTCGCCCGCCGCGACCTCGAGGGTGATCGGGCGCGGCCGCCGGGGCACGTCGAGCATGAGCCGAAGTTCGTCGGCCATGCGCCTGAACACGGCCTCCCAGTTTCCAGGCTCATGTTGGCGAAACAACCGCATCGTGGGATACCACGGGGAATCGGGCCTTTGCTCCATCCATCGCCAGTCGGACGACCAGGGCAGCGCAAGCCAGGTCGGGATCCCGAGACCACCGGCGAGGTGGGCGATGGCGGTGTCCGATGTGATAAACAAATCGAGATACATAAGTGCAGAGGCGGTATCCATGAACGCGCCGGAGGTCTCGTCGAGCCGAGGGCCGAGGTCGACGACGTTCAGGCGTTCGCCCCAGTCGGCGAGCTGCTCGGTGCCGAATCCCTTTTGCAGGCTGACGAGACGGACTCCCGGAAGCTCCGCCAGTGGGGCGAAGCGACCGAGCGGGATCGACCGTTGACGGTCCCCCTTGTACTGTGGATTGCCTTGCCAGTTGATCCCGACCCGGTATCCGCCTAATGCGGTCAACTCGCTTCTCCAACGGGCCGTGAGTGTTGGATCGGCGTAGAGGTAGGGAACCTCCGGCGGGATGGTCGCCAGGGTGGTTCTGAGCGCCCACGGCAAGCTCAGCAGGGCGCAGTGGGCGTGGAATTCGGGGACGGGCTGGCCCTTGGGGACGACCCGGTCAACGCCGGGGCACCGCGCGACGAGAGGGACCAGGGGCGGCTGGCATTCGAAGACCACGATGCCGCCCCGCCGCTTGATCAGAGGCGCGTAGCGGATGAATTGAAAAGTGTCGCCGAGCCCCTGTTCGGCGTAGATCAGGATCGTCCGGCCGCCGAGCGGCTCGCCGCTCCAGGCCGGATGAGCGAATTCCGGCCGGTTGACGCCGCGACACCGCCAGCGCCATTCGTACTCGGCCCACCCCAGCTCGAACCGGCCGGCCTGGAGCCAGCAGAGGGCCCGGTTGAGATGGGCGTCGGAATAGTCGGGGCGTAAGCGCAAAGCCTCGCGATAGCAGTCGTCCGCGGCGGTATATTTGCGCTGTTTGCCCAGGGTAATTCCCAGGTTGTTGTGGGCCTCCGCGTAGGCGGAGTTAAGCCGCAGGGCCTCGCGATAGCAGGCGACCGCCTCGGCCAGACGTCCATCGTCGGCCAAGGCGTTGCCGAGATTGTTGTAGGCCTCGGCGTAGTCCGGGTTGTGCTGAAGGGCGAGACGGTAGCTGGCGACGGCCTCGTCGATTCGTCGTAGCCGAGTCAGCGTGTTGCCCAGGTTGTTGTGGGCCTCGGGATAGGCTGGATGGAGCCGCAGCGCTTCGGTGTAACAGGCGATCGCCTCTTCAAAGCGTTCCTTCTCGGCCAGGGCGTTGCCGAGATTGTTATGAGCCTCGGGATAATCGGGCTTGTTCGCCAGGGCCTGGCGGTAGGACTCGATCGCCTCATCGAATCGGTCGAAGCCGCGCAGGGCGTTGCCGAGGTTGTTGTGGGCCTCGGGATAGTCGGGGCGTGATCGCAGGGCCGCCTGGAAGCGAGAAATCGCCTCATCAATCCGTCCCAGTCGGGCTAAGGCGATGCCAAGATTGTTGTTCGCCTCGGGATAATCGGGACGCAGACGAAGGGCCACCGCGTAGCTGGCGGCGGCCTCCTCGAGCCCGGCGGATCGGCTCAGGGCGATCCCCAGGTTGTTGTGCGCCTCGGCGTAATCCGGGCAAAGCTCCAACGCCCGCCGGTAGTGAGGCAACGAGTCCTCGTATCGCCCCTGGCGGGCCAGCTTGACCGCCTGGTCATGGGCGTCCTCGGCCTCGCGCGAAGGGGGCGCTAGGTTGCGCTCCTGTCTGTCCTCGACATCTTCCTCCGAAGACTCCGGTGCTCCAGGAATCGGCCTGTCCTCAGGGGATGAGGGGGCTTCCTCTTCGTGATCGGCGGACCTATCGACCACGGCGAACTGGAAGTCGCCGCCACCTTCCCGACCCGGACGACTCATGGCATTGCCTTCTGGGAGCGTTGAAGAACGAGGTGGGGAATGAAGACCGTCCCGCCCGGCCGGAGCGGCCCATTCGCTTTTCACTGTGCGAGAGTGTTTTTCCCCTGTCAAGCCGGCCGTGGCTCAGCCCAGGGCCGTTTCATTTTCGAAATGGGCTTGTCAGCATGTCGATCGTCTCTTATGGGTGGCAGATGTAGTGCCGAATGGCGGCCGGTAGGCTTTTTTGATTCGACACCTCAACCAGGAAGAGCATCAGGTTCCGCAGGCACGCCATGACTTGCCCTGAGTGTCTCTCGCGGATCCGGCACGCGTCCTCGCCAAGCGTGACGTCACGCCGGTAGTGCAGGCTGTTTTCAATACCCCAAGAAGAGTCAAGGACATGCGTGGTGACTCAGCATGCATGCTCGACGATCCGGAAACCTGGCTGGATCTCCGTTGGGATCGGCCTGACGGCTCAGAGGCATGAGTCAAAGGCGGCGCGGCGGGGCATGGCGGGTCGGAACTCCCCGATTCCTCGGCGATAAGGGGGCCACATACGACCACACGCTCCGATCGGCGCGTGGAATCACCCGGTCGGGCCAGGATTTCGACCGCGAGCGACCCCTCGTGGCGGCCTTTACGGTGCGGGGCACCCGCAGTAATTCGGCACCCGGCGCAGGCCCAGGCGTTGGGCGACCTCGACCAGCCGCTGGCGGGTGGCCGCGAGGAAGCGGCCGAAGAAATGCTTCTTTCGCAGC